>NZ_JARJHW010000037.1:0-47488 GCF_040560175.1 Streptomyces panacea | reverse complement strand
TTCCCACCCGGCACCCTCACCGACCGGAAAGAAGAAGGCGTCTCCCTCTGATGAGTTCCACCGACGACCGCCGGACGCACAGCGCCCCGGCCGGCCCCGACACCTCCGTATCCACCCGATTCCCGAGCGGCTTCCTCTTCGGAGCCGCCACGGCGAGCTACCAGATCGAGGGCGCCCACGATGTGGGCGGACGCACCCCCTCCATCTGGGACACCTACAGCCGTGAGCCCGGCCGGGTCGCCGACGGCGCCACCGGCGACATCGCCTGCGACCACTACCACCGCTACCGCGAGGACGTCGGCCTGCTCAGCGGCCTGGGCGTCGACAGCTACCGGTTCTCGATCTCCTGGCCCCGCGTCCAGCCGGACGGCGCCGGCCCCGGCAACCCCGAAGGGCTCGACTTCTACGACCGGCTGGTGGACGAACTGCTCGCGGCCGGTGTCTCTCCCGCCGCGACCCTCTACCACTGGGACCTCCCGCAGGCCCTTGAGGACCGGGGCGGCTGGCGGGTCCGGGACACCGCGGAACGCTTCGCCGACTACACCCGGATCGCCGCCGAGCGGCTCGGCGACCGCGTGGACCGCTGGATCACCCTCAACGAGCCGTACTGCAGCGCCTTCGTCGGCTACGGCTCCGGGGGCCACGCCCCCGGCGCCCGGGAGGGCCGCGGCGCGCTCGCCGCCGCGCACCACCTGCTGGTGGGCCACGGGCTCGCCGTCCGCGCCCTGCGCGAGACGGGCGCCACCGACGTCGGCATCACGCTCAACCCCGACGTCCTGCTGCCCGCCACGGACAGCGAGGCCGACCTGGCGGCGGTGCGGCGCGCGGAGACGATGCACAACGACGTCTGGCTGGAACCCCTGCTGGCGGGCCGCTACCCCGCGCACGAGGCGCGGACGTGGGGCGAACTGGCGGACGGGACGTACCGGCGCGACGGTGATCTCGCCCTCATCGGGGCCCCGTTGGACTTCATCGGCATCAACTACTACCGGCCGATCACCATCTCCGCGGTTCCCCACCGGGACCCGGACCCGGCCACCCGCAGCGCCGTGGACATCCGCGCCGAGGAGTCCTGGCGCCAGGACGTCCGCCGCACCACGATGGGCTGGCCCGTGGTACCGCACGCCTTCACCGATCTGCTGGTCGGACTGCGGCGCCGCTACCCCGCCCTGCCACCGCTGCTGATCACCGAGAACGGCTCGTCCGAGGACGACCGGGTCGACGCCGACGGCCAGGTCCACGACACCGACCGCGTGGCCTATCTGCGCGACCACCTCGCGGCGCTCGCCGACGCCATGGACCAGGGCGTGGACGTACGCGGCTACTACGTCTGGTCGCTGCTGGACAACTTCGAGTGGGCCCGCGGCTACAGCAAACGCTTCGGCATCGTCCGGGTCGACTACGACACCCTGGAACGCGTCCCGAAGGACAGCTACCGCTGGTACCGGGACCTGATCGCCGCCCACCGCGACCGCGCCGGCGACCACGAACGCGCCAGTGACCACGACCACGCCCGCACCACCGGTCAGGAGCCGCACCCCCGATGAAGTTCACCGACGGCTACTGGCTCATGCGCGACGGCGTCAACGCCTCGTACGCCACCGAGGTCGCCGAGACCCGCGTGGAGGACGACCGCCTCACCCTCTACGCCCCCGTCCGGCACGTCGAGACAAGGGGCCACACCCTCAACAGCCCCCTGCTGACCGTCGAATGCTGGTCACCCGCCGAAGGCGTGATCGGCGTCCGATCCAGCCACCACACCGGCGGTGTCGACCGCGGCCCCCACTTCACACTCCACCCCGGCACCGAGCACACCCCCAGGATCACCCGGGACGACTCGACGGTGGAACTGACCAGCGGCGCGTTGTCCCTGCGGGTGGACACCGAAGCGCCGTGGCGACTCGACTTCCACGCCGACGGCCGGCCGCTGACCTCGGTGGGCAGACGTGGCACGGGCTTCGCCACCACCGCCGACGGACAGCACCACTCGGTGGGCCAACTCGCCCTGGACGTGGGCGAACTGGTCTACGGGCTCGGAGAGCGCTTCACGCCGTTCGTCAAGAACGGCCAGACGGTCGACATCTGGCAGGCCGACGGCGGCACCGCCAGCGAGCAGGCGTACAAGAACGTCCCCTTCCATCTGACCAACCGCGGCTACGGCGTCTTCGTCAACCACCCCGGCCTGGTCAGCTACGAGATCGGCTCCGAGTCCGTCGGCCAGGTGCAGTTCAGCGTCCGTGGCCAGTCGGTCGAGTACTTCATCATCCACGGGCCGACGCCCAAGGAGATCCTCGACCGCTACACCGCGCTCACCGGCCGCCCCGCGCTGCCCCCCGCCTGGTCCCTGGGGCTCTGGCTGTCGACGTCCTTCACCACCTCCTACGACGAGGAGACGGTGAACCGGTTCGTCAGCGGCATGGCCGAACGCGACATCCCCCTCGGGGTGTTCCACTTCGACTGCTTCTGGATGCGTCAGTACCAGTGGTGCGACTTCACCTGGGACCCCGAGGTGTTCCCCGACCCGGAGGGGATGCTGCGCCGGCTGAAGGAGCGGGGCCTGCGGGTCTCGGTGTGGATCAATCCGTACATCGCGCAGAAGTCCCCGCTGTTCGAGGAGGCGCGCGAGCGCGGATTCCTGCTGCGCAAGACCGACGGCGACGTCTGGCAGTGGGACCTGTGGCAGGCCGGCATGGGACTGGTGGACTTCACCCACCCCGGCGCCAGGGACTGGTACGCCGAGAAACTGCGCGCTCTCACCCGGCAGGGCGTGGACTGCTTCAAGACGGACTTCGGCGAGCGCGTGCCGACCGATGTGGTCTGGCACGACGGCTCGGACCCGGAGCTGATGCACAACTACTACACCCAGCTCTACAACGAGACCGTCTTCCAGGTGCTCACCGAGGAACGCGGCGAGAACGAGGCCGTCCTCTTCGCCCGCTCCGCCACCGCCGGCGGACAGCAGTTCCCCGTGCACTGGGGCGGCGACTGCGAGTCCACGTTCAGCGCGATGGCCGAGTCGCTGCGCGGGGGCCTGTCCCTCGGGCTGTCCGGGTTCGGCTTCTGGAGCCACGACATCGGGGGCTTCGAGGGGACGCCGACACCGGCCGTCTTCAAGCGGTGGGCGCAATTCGGCCTGCTCTCCTCGCACAGCAGACTGCACGGCAGCAAGTCCTACCGGGTGCCCTGGGACTACGACGAGGAAGCCGTCGCGGTCACCCGCGACTTCACCCTGCTCAAGCACCGGCTGATGCCCTATCTCTACGAGGCGGCCCGGCAGGCGGCCGGGCACGGCACACCGGTGATGCGCGCGATGGTGCTGGAATTCCCCGAGGACCCGTCGTGCCACACCCTGGACCGGCAGTACATGCTGGGGGGCGATCTGCTGGTGGCGCCGGTGTTCAGCGAGGACGGCACGGTGGAGTACTACCTGCCCGAAGGCGTCTGGACCCACGTCCTCACCGGCGAACGGGTGCGCGGCCCGGTCTGGCGCCGCGAGACGTACGGCTTCGACAGCCTGCCCCTGTTCGCCCGGCCGGGCTCCGTCGTCCCCTTCGGGGAGGGCACCGACGGCGCGGTCTACGACTGGGCGGACGGAGTCACGCTGCGGGTCCACGCGCCGGCGGACGGGGAAGACGTGACCACGCGGATCCCCGCCCCCGACGGCTCGACCGCGGCGGTCTTCCACACCCGTCGCGACGGCGACGTCCTGACCGTACGGGCCGAGGGCGCCACGGGCACCTGGCATGTACAGCTCCCCGGGCCCCCGGCCGAGGGCACGCTGCTGACCGCCCGCCCCGGAACGGCGTCACTGACGGCGCGACTCGGCTGAACGCTCGCGCGCTGTTCGGGGGTTCGCGCGGCCGGGCCCCGGGAGACGGGGCCGGGGCCTTGACGGCCCCGGCCCCGCTCACCCGACGGAGCGTCAGCCCGCCCAGACCTCGGCCTCGTCGGCCGGAACGGTGGTGGCCAGGCCCAGTTCCTTGCGGGCGGCGACCGACTTGTTCGGGTCGATGTCGGTGAACGCCGGGTCGTAGGTGAGGTAGAACGCGTCGGCGTCGGCGGCGTTCGCGGCCTTCTTCCAGTTCCCCGCCGCCTTCGCCAGGGTCGCCCGGAGGGTGCCGACCTCGGTGCCCTCGATGCCGTCCAGGCCCTCGACGTGCGCGTCGAGGGCGGCCGCGACCGCCTTGGCCTGCGCCTTGTAGCTGTCGAGGTCGTCCTCGACGGTCTCCTTCTCGGGCTGGTGTGCCCACAGGGCCTCGTAGACCGCGTTCGAACCCTTGAGGTAGGTGTTCTGCTCGGGCTTGAGGGACTTCGCGGTGTCCAGCGAGCCGCTGAACGGACCCTTCTCCGCGGTGTAGGTGCAGCTCACCGCGCGGTCACCCGTCGCCCAGCTCTCCTTGGTCGGGGTGTAGTAGAAGAGGGCGACACCCGCCGGGAGAGCCCAGGTGTCCGGGGCGTACTTCTGCGCCTCGACCGGGCAGCGGCTGTCCGCGATCGTCGAGACCCCGTCGTCGCCCGGGTACTCCTTGCCCTCGTCGATCGCGAACTCACCGACGACCTGGCCCTCGTGAGCCTCGTCGCAGGGCACGATCTCGACGGTGTACGCCATCCCCTCGGCCTTGCCGGTCGGGTTGTAGCAGTCGCCGGTGTCCAGCGAGAACACCGAGCGCTGGCGAGCCACCTTCTTAGTGGTGTCCTTGGCGCTGTCGATGGCATCGGAGACGTCCGAGCATCCCACAGCCCCGATCGCGAGCAGGGCGGCAACGGCTGATATGCCACGAAGAGAACGATACGGAGCAGGGGCTGTCATGACGTGTACATCCTCTTATTTGATCTTTATAAGGCCACGCGCATCGTATGTCATTTCCCTTGGCCCGATTGCGCGACGGCCCTCACCTCATCGCACCGTCTCTGACTCCCGACGGGCCGCGAGGGTTGTGCGAAGTCCGGCGTGGGGCCGGTGAACCCGAGGGCTTCGGCGTCTTCGCGGACGGAGCCCAACGTGCGCGACGTGGAACGCGTTGCGTTCTCGGCTGCGGCTGCGGTTGCGACGCCGGGTTCTCGCCCCAGATGCCGTCGGTGACCTCTTCGAGGGCGAGGTCCACCGCGATTCGTCATCTTCGACCCCGTCAGCCCCGGCGTTGCCCTGTCCAGCCGTCTCCTTCGCGCGGCACGACGAAGCGCCCGGCGGTTGCCGGGCGCTGACAGGCCGCCAACTACCGCTACCCGCCGGTCGCCGGTACGGTCACGAGGAGCCGGGCGCCGCGGGTCCGGTCCGAGGACGGGCCCGTCTCGATCGCGAACTCGCCCGGCTCCACCGCACGTTCCCACCCGCGAGTGACGGACTCCAGGGTCCGCGCCCCCACCCGGAAGCAGACCTCGGCAGCCTCCCCGGGCTTGAGTACGACCCGGGCGAAGCCGCGCAGTTCCCGCACGCGAGGCCATGAGGTGCCGCCGACCACCCGGCGTACGTACAGTTGCACCGTCTCCCGTGTGGACCGGTCGCCCGTGTTGCGGACCTCGACCGTGCACACCAGCGGCTCCGCTGTCCCGTCGGACGAGCCGTCGGCGAACTCCGCCGCTGTGACGGACGCGCGGGACAGCCGGGGTTCGCCGTACTCGACCGTCGTGTAGCCCAGCCCGTGGCCGAACGCATGACGTGCGGTGGCGGGCTGGTCGACATAGCCGCGGTAGCCGTGGTCCTTGCCGTTGTAGTACACGGGCAACTGCGCCGCCGACCGGGGGACCGAGACGGGCAGCCGGCCCACGGGTTCCGCCGCGCCGAACAACACGTCAGCCACCGCGCGCCCGCCCCACGGGCCGGGATACCAGGCGCTCAGCACCGCCCCGGCCCGGTCCGAGAGATCCGGCAGGGCGTGCGGACGTCCCTGGACCAGCACCACGACGACGGGGGTCCCCGTCGCGGCGACCGCGTCGAGCAGCGCCGACTGCCCTTCGGGAAGCCCGAGTTCGGCCAGGTCCACGCCCTCCCCGCAGGTCATCTCCACGGGGTTGCCCGATGAGACGACCGCCGCCCCGTTGGCGTCGAAGCGCGTCCCGGACTCCCGCGCGCTCGAACCGCCGAGCACCACCACCGCCACATCGGCGCCCGCGGCCAGAGCGACCGCCCCGGGCAGGGCCGACAAGTCGCCGCCCACGAGATCGCAGCCCCGGGCATGAACGACCGCCACACCGTCCGGAGCCGCGGCCCTGACCCCGTCGAGGACGCTGATGCCCGTGCCGGGCCGCTGGGGCGCGGTGTAGTCGCCGATCTGCTGCGGTACGGAGTCGGCGTTCGGGCCGATGACCGCGACCCGCCGGACGCCGCCGGTCAGCGGGAGGGTCACGCCGTCGTGCGCGAGCAGGGTGACGGATTCCCGGGCGATGCGTTCGCTCAGCTGCTCCGGCCCCGGAGCCGGCGCGCGCTCCCCGGTGTACGGGTGCTCGAAGAGGCCGAGTCGGAACTTCAGCGCGAGGACCCGCCCGACCGCCGCGTCCAGGGTGCGCTCGTCGACCAGCCCGCGCCGTACGGCCTGCTCCAGCAGAGGGAAGCAGCCGTCCCACAGGCTCAGGTCGGTCCCCGCCTCCAAGGCCGTCGCACCGGCCGCCACCGGGTCCCCGGCCAGCCGCACCAGGCGGTCGAGCGCGAGTCCGTCGGCCATCACCAGACCGGTGAACCCCCACCGTTCACGCAGGATCCCGGTCAGCAGCTCCCGATTCGCGGCGCACGGGACGCCGTCGAACTCGTTGTACGCCGCCATCACCCCCGCCGCCCCGGCACGGACCCCCGCCAGAGCGGCCTCCAGGTGGATCTCGTGCAGCTCGCGGGCGCCCAGCTCGGTGGCCGCACTGTTACGGCCCCCGACCGTGGCACCCTGCCCGGCGAAATGCTTGAGCACGACAGCGGCCCGGTCCGGCCCGATGCGCTCACCCGGCGGACCCTGGACGCCGCGTACCAGCGCTTCGGTGAACCGTGCCGCCAGGTACGGATCCTCGCCGAAGCACTCCTCCGCGCGGCCCCAGCGCGGATCCCGCACCAGGTCGAGCGCGGACACCAGCGCCACATGACCGCCGCGTGAGCGCAGTTGCGCGGCGGCGAGGGCGACGGCCTCCTCGTACAGCTCCGGGTTCCAGGTGGCGCCGACCGCCAGATTGACCGGCAGCAGCGTGCCGTCCAGCGCCTGGAGGCCGTGCGGCATCTCCTCGACCAGCAGGACGGGAATGCCGAGACGGGTGCTCTCCACGACGTGCCGCTGCACGTCGTCGGAGACCCGGGCACCGTCCGCCGCGCCGATGCCCGTGGCCGCCGTGACGCCCGACCAGGGGTCGGCGCGCTGCAACCCGTAGAGCGCGCCCATCCCGTCGTACGCGGCCACTTCCGTCCGGAACGCCTCGGTCAGCCGGTGGCCCGAGGAGGTGCGTTCGTACGCGTCCCACCCGTACATCCGCTGGTTGACCTGGCCCACCTTCTCGGTGAGCGTCATCCGCGCCAGCAGGTCACGCACCCGGCCGGCGACGGGCGCCGTGGGATCTCGGAAGATCGGCTCGGACATCGGACGTCTCACTTTCACGTGACAGGAGGGGTGGGTGCGCCGGTACGGCAACACACCTGGTGGGCAGACCGGTTCGCGCCGGGCCCGTCGACACGTGGCCGTGGCCTCGGGCCCGGCGCGAACGCGGCGCATCGGCGCAGTCCGGCCGGTCGGCGCGGTTCGGGTCAGCGCAGTTCGAGGACGCGCACCCCGTACGGGGGGATCACCACGTCCCGCACCGGCTCGCCGCCGCCCGGCTCGCGCAACTCCCCGTCCGCCGACGGGCGGACAGTCAGCTCCTCGCCCGACTGGCTCACCAGCCACACGTAGCGGATGCCGTCCTCACGGACCAGGGTGTCGGCGGCGACGTACGGCGTGTCGACCGTCACCGGCCGTGCGGCCCCGGCGAGTTCGGCGAGCGCCGCGTAAAGCCGGTGCGTCTGCTCCGGGTTCGCGCGGGCCGTGCGGGCGGCCATGTGCTCCAGCGGGTAGGTGGCCAGGACCGTACGGCCCTCGCCCGTCTCGTGGCACAGCAGCGCCGGGCGGCCGTGCGCGTCGGTGGCGACGACTCGCGCACCGGCCGGTACGACGGGCAGGTAGGCGCGGCTGTCCTCGTTGCCTGCGACCGGGAAGACCAGCGTCTCGCCCGCGGCTATCGAGCCGAAGTCCTCGGCGAACGTCATCTCCAGGACGTCGTCCTCGATCGGCTCCGCCACCCCGTAGGAGAGCTGGAGCTCCACACCGAACAGGCCGTCCAGGTCGTGGAACCACGGACCGCGGGTCGCCGGGTGCTCGCCCGAGCAGAACGACAGGTAGACGGTGGCGCCCGCACGGGCCCGCCGCTCCAGCACCCGCCGGGTACGGGTGGTCAACTGCCGTGTCGAGGGCAGCAGATACAGCGCCGCGTCCTCCGGCAGCCCGTCCGCCTCCCGTGCCAACGCCACGGGCAGGTCCGCGCCGCGCGCGGCCACGTACCCCTGGTGCAGCGAAGTGAAGATCAGCGGCCGGTCGGCGGGCCGGCTGTAGGGGTAGCCGCGCTCCAGGAAGGCGGGTACGACCAGGGCGGTGTCGGCGTCCGTCCGGCGGCAGCGGGCGAAGTCGACCCGCTTCAGCACCTCGGCGAAATCGGCCAGCTCCCGCAGCGGCTCCTTCGGTCGGCCGGTGTGGTCGGTGATCCCGAAGTGCATCTCGAAGGGGTGGTGGTCGTACGGCGACTGCTCCCACAGCTCGTCGTAGTCCGTGTTGTTCCAGGCGATCCAGCCCGTGGCCCCGCCGAGCAGCGAATTGTGGAGGGTCTGCCGGTAGAACACACCCGCGTTCGCCGCCGACACCGTGTCGGTCGACAGCCCGAACTCCTCCAGCACGACCGGCTGGCCGGTGACGGCCGCGAGTTCGCACTCGAACGCGGCACGGTAGTGCTGGCGCGCCCGGTCGGTGTCCGAGCGGTAGACGTGCGGCCCCACGAAGTCCACGTACTCGGCGGTGTCCCGCAGCGAGAAACCGTTGTCGCGGCCCGTCACCTCGATGCCCCACGCGCCGTCCCCGAGCGACACGGGCTGGGTGCCGCCCGCCGCCCGCACCGCGTCGCACATGAACTGCGCCCAGGCGGTGACGACATCGCTGGAGGGCGGGTCGACCTGGTAGATACGGCCGTAGCCCGGCATCTCGTTGGTGATCAGCCACCCGGTCACCGCGGGATGGTCCTTGAAACGGCGGGTCATCTGGGAGACGAACCACGCCTGCCGCCCGACGAGCCACACGTCCTCGTACAGATCACGGTCCCCGCGCCAGGCGGGATCCCAGTTCTCGCCCGACATGTGGCCGACGATGAAGGTGGGAACGGTCCCCATCCCCGCCTCGGTGTGGGCGTCCAGGAAGTCACGGAAGCGGTCGCACAGTTCCTCGTCGATCCGCCCCGGCTCCGGGTGGAAGTCCGGCCAGTAGAAGAAGGACCGGGTCATGTTCAGCCCGTGGTCCCGCAGGACGGCCAACTCCTCGCGGACCGTCTTCGGCTCGTAGTTCCGCCACATCAGCGGACCACCGGTGCGGGACCAGAAGTTGGCGCCGAGCCAGGGGAGGACGGCGGAGTCATGGGTGAGCTGGGCGCTGTGGCGTCGCATGGTCTTTCTCTGACCTCTTCGAAGTGCGGGGGTGGGGCCGGTGCGGCCGGCGTGGGGCCGTTCGGGCCGGGCCGGGTGAGCCGCGCGGCAGGGCGGGGCCGTGCCCCGGCGGGCCGCGTGCGGTACGGAGAAGCGGGCCCATGCGTCAGGGCGCGGACGGTACGGGACCGGTGGACTCCCGTACGACCAGGCGCGGGCGTCCGTCGAGGACCGGTGGGAGTACGTCCTCGCCGCACCGGACGAGCAGCGCACGGGCTGCGGCCGCGCCGACCCGCTGCACCTGCTGGTCCACGGTGGTGAGCCGGGGGTGCAGCCAACGGCCGAGCGGCAGGTTGTCGTACCCCACCACCGACACGTCCGCGGGCACCCGGAGCCCGCCGCGCTGGGCCGTACCGATACCGCAGACGGCCATGGAATCGTTGGAGAACACCAGCGCGGTCGGCCGGTCGGTCAGGGCGAGCAGTTCCTCGGTGACGGCGACGGCCGCCCGCTCGGTGAAGTCGGTGTGCCGGACGGCGACGGGCCGCAGCCCCGCACCGGCGAGGGCGTCCTCGAACGCGGCCCGGCGCAGCCCGGTGTGCACCAGGTCGGACGGGCCCGCGATGTACGCGAGACGCCGGTGGCCGAGCTCCAGCAGATGCGCGACGGCCTCCCGGACACCCGCGTCCTGCTGCCCGAGGCCGACGCCGGGCACCGGCGACGCCGGGTCCGGGGCGCCCAGCAGGACGGCGGGCAGCCCGAGGCCCCGCAGCAGCCGCGGGCGGGGGTCGTCCGCCCGCGCGTCGGTCAGCACCGCACCGTCGATCCGGCCCTCCGAGGCCAGCCGTTCGTACAGCGCGCTCTCCTGGGCCATATCGGCGACCAGATGGAGGAGCAGACCGTAGCCCCGGGGGGCCAGTTCACCCTCCAGACCGGTGATCAGCTCACTGAAGTGCGGGTCCGCGCCGAGCACATCCGTGGGCCGCCGCACGACGAGCGCGATCGTACGGGTGCGCGCCCGGCGCAGGGCCGACGCCGACGCGCTCGGCGACCAGCCCAGTTCGGCGGCCGCGTCCAGGACCCGGCGCCGGGTGGCCTCCGAGATCCGGCCGGTGCCGTTGACGGCCTGGGAGACCGCGGCGGTGGAGACCCCGGCCGCGGCGGCCACGGCCTTGATCGTGGGCCGGGCGGCTCCCCCGGATCCCGCCCGGGTCCGGCGCCCGCCGGGAGCGCCGTCCGGGATCCGGTCCGGGCTCGCGGCCGGGGTCCGTGACCCCGGCGACGTGCCCGCGCCGCTCCCCGCCTCCTCGGGACGCTCCTCGAAACGTACCTTCACATCTTCACCGCCCCGCTGACGAGAGCCTGCTGCATCCGCTTCTGGAGCACGGTGTACACCACCCAGACCGGGACCAGCGTCAGAACCGTGCCCGCGGTCAGAATGCCGTAGTCGGTGCCGGTCAGGGACTT
Organism: Streptomyces panacea; assembly: GCF_040560175.1. NCBI lineage: Bacteria > Bacillati > Actinomycetota > Actinomycetes > Kitasatosporales > Streptomycetaceae > Streptomyces > Streptomyces panacea. The sequence continues at coordinate 36,390 of NZ_JARJHW010000037.1, read as the reverse complement.
CAGGGTGGGCAGGGCCACCTGCACGGTGCGCTGCTCGGGGTCGGGGCCGACGATGACGAGCGAGTAGAGGTACTCGTTCCAGAAGGTCAGGAAGTTCAGCAGGAGGATCGTCGCGATCCCCGGCATGCACATCGGCGTGTAGATGTGCCGCAGGACGGCGAAGGTGGACGCGCCGTCCAGGCGTGCCGCCTCCTCCATCTCGTGCGGGATCGTCCGCATGAACTGCACCAGGATCACGACCGAGAGCGGCATCGCCGTGGCCGGCAGGAACAGCACCATGAACATCCGGGTGTGGAACAGCCCGGTCGCGGCGGCGAGCAGGAACGTGGGAAACAGCGCGGCGAACGTCGGGACCAGGAAACCCAGCGAGAACACCCGTTCCACGAACGCGCCGAGGCGCCCCTCGCTGCGCGCGATGGCGAAGGCCGCCGGAATGGCGAGCGCCAGGGTGAGAACCAGCGCGAGCACCGTGACCAGCACCGAGTTGACGATGGCCGTGCCCAGGTCCGCGGAGGAGAACGCCTCCCCGAAGTTGTGCCAGGACAGCGAGGCCGGCAGGGAGAACGGGCTCCCGAAGATCTGGTCGTTCGTCTTGAACGCCGAGACCAGCAGGTAGTAGAGCGGGACCACCAGCAGTGCCGCGTACAGCCAGGCGAGGATATGGGCCGGCAGCCAGGACCTTCCGAACTTCATGGAACCGCTCCGATCAGTAGTTCTGGCGGAAGACGCGACGGATGGTCAGCAGCCCGGCCAGACCGACCAGGAACAGGACCACACCGACGGTCTGGCTGTAGCCCAGATCGGCCGCGATGAACGCCTTCTGGTACACGAGGAAGGACAACGTTGTCGACGAACTTCCCGGACCGCCCTGGGTCAGCAGCAGCACGTTCTGCGCGGAGCCGAACAGGGTCCACAGGAACTGAAGCATCGTCACGACACCGACGAAGTCCCGGATGACGGGGAAGTGGATGCGCCACATGGCGCGCCAGTGCCCGGCGCCGTCCAGCTGGGCGGCCTCCCCGATCTCATCCGGCACGCTGCCCAGCCGGGCCGCGAACAGCACGGCCGTGAAGCCGATGCCGCTCCACACGTCGAGGACGATCAGGCAGTACAGGGCGGTGGACGGCGAGGCGAGCCAGGCGTCCGTCAGCGAACCCAGACCGACCTTGTCCAGACCGCCGTTGAGCAGCCCGTCCGGCGAGAGGATCGCGTAGAAGACCATCGCCTTGGCCGGGGTGGAGATCAGACCGGGGATGAAGAGCAGGTACCGCAGGGCGCGGTGGCCCGGCGGCCTCTGCGCGACGTAGTACCCGAGCATGTACGCGCCCACGATCATCACGGGCAGCGCGACGACGAGCTGTACGGCGGTGTTGCCCACCGCGTCCCAGAAGACCGGGTCGTCGAGGACGGCGCGGACGTTGCCGGAACCGGCGAACGACACCGGCTGGAGCATGCCCGGCCAGTGCAGGGCGGCGATGACGAAGATGGCGACCAGCGGGCCGACCATGAAGACGAGGTACCAGATCAGCGCGGGTACGGCCAGGACGACCCCGCCCTGTTTGCGGCGCGAGGGAGCGGCGGGGGACGGCGGCGTGGGGTCCGGCCGGCGGACCGGGGCGCCGCCCGGGGCGGACGAGAGCAACGTCATGAGGGGACTCGCAGAGGGCTCGGGCGCGCGGATCAGGCCGTGCGGTAGGCGGATTCGAGGGCGGAGCGCACGGCGGCCGCGCTCGTCCCCGGGGTGAAGGCGGTGCTGGTCGCCGTGATCAGCGGCTGGGTCGCCGTCGGAGGGACGTACAGATCGGGCAGGAGGACCTGGCTGACCCGCTCACCGAGCCGCTGCGCCTCGGCCACCAGCGGGAACCCCTTGCTGACGGTGTCCGTCACGAGGGCCATGTCCCGTCCGCTCTCGGTGATGAAGCGGGAGACCACCTCGGGCCGGTACATGAAGCGCAGGAACTTCTCGACCGAGGGCAGCTTCTTGACGCCGTTGGGGCTGATCCAGAAGCCGATGAGGGTGTACGAGCGCAGGATCGTCGGTTTGCCGTGCGAGGCGCCGGGGGCCAGCGGCCAGCCACCGATCGCGGTGTGTCCGGCAGGCTTCGGGGCGACCTTCGCCAGCGCCGAGGACATCGCGGACTGGATGGCCGCAGCCTCGGTGTTGTACTGCGTCGTCATCGTGTCGGAGGTCAGTCCCTGCGCCTTGTCGGCGAAGACACCGGCGTCGCGCAGCTGGACGAAGTAGTCGATGCCTTCACGGACGCCCCTGCTGCCGCTGAAGTCACCGGTCGAGTAGACGTTCCTGGCCTCGTCGGGGGTGAGGAAGGTCTGGATGATCTGGGCCAGCAGCTTCTGGCCGGTCCAGTCGTTGCCGCCGACGGTGACCGGGGCGATGCCCTTGGCGCGCAGCTTGCGCGCGGCGCCGATCAGCTGGTCCCCGGTGGTGGGTACGGAGTCGACGCCGGCCCGCTCCAGCAGGGCGGTGTTGTAGGCGACGGGCCAGTTGGTGGCGAAGTAGGGGAAGGCGCGCAGCCTGCCCTTGCTGTCGGTCCACTCCTCCAGGGCGGCGGGCAGTACGCGCTCACGCAGCCCCCAGTCGTCGAGATACCCCTTCACGTCGACGGTGGCACCGACGTCGGTCCAGGCCAGCGTCTTGTCGTAGAGGTTGACCATGACGACGTCCGGCTCCTTGCGGGCCAGCCGGGAGGTCTCGTACACCTGGGGAAGGTCGTCGCCGTTGACGAGGTTCTTGATCCGCAGCCCGGGGTTCTCCTTCTGGAAGGCTTTGACGACGGCCTCGTAGGTGGGGGAGCCCGGCGCGGTGGTGCCGAGCTGGGTGTGCACGAGCAGGGTGCCGGGGTCGGAATCGGCCGAGGCGAGCGTGGAGCAGCCGGACAGAGCGGGAAGCGCGGTAGCGGCGGCGAGGCCGGAGCCTGCTGCGAGGAAACCGCGCCGACTCGGGGATGAGCGCACAGCGGGATGTCTCCAACCAGGACGTTAACCATGTGGTTAATCGATGTACCAGTGGGCTGCGAGAAACTTAGAGCCACTTCCCGAAACGGTCAACCCCCGGTTGCGCATGCCGAAAACACGGACATCTCAGGCGCATTGATGACCTGACGAGGAGGGGTGGACCGGGTGGCCGCTCGCAATCCGCCCGCGACCCGCCCGAGTTGACGGCTGCGGCCGCGCCCGGAGTTGAGAAGTGCTCCGGCGGTGCGGGCTGCCCGGGGGTGAGGGGTCGGACCGCGGAGTCGGCGTGCGCGTCGGACTCGTACGCATGCCGGCCGCGGCCTCGGTTCTCTTGTATGCGCGGCGTCGATCGGCTCGCGGTGGCCGACGGCGAGTTCGCCGTGTCCCGGGAAGGGGCGGGTTCTCCGGTGCCGGGTGTGCCCCGTTCCCTCAAGTCCTTTCGCGGGGCGGGTTGTTGTTCCCCCCATTACCGTCTTCGTGGCTCCGCAATGGAGCCTCCGGCCTTCGGGTCCGTGATCGACACCGGCGACGAGCCGACGTGCTTCTCGCGATGCTCCGGGACGGAACCTTCCACGAACCGCAGCCCGTTAGGGCCGTCCCTCCGCAGACTCAGACCATGGTCAGGAGGTGATCCGTGGGGCCGTAGTCGACCTTCCAGTCGGCATAGACCCCAGCGGCGCCGTCCTCCTGGCACCGCAGCCCGACGGTCACCCAGCGGACCGATTCGTCGCCTGCGAGCGAGAACGCGACCGCGATCTCGAACTCCTCGCTCCCGCACGGGCAGCCGGCCTCGCCAGGATCCGCGTCCTCCCAGAACTCCTCGCTATCCGCGATGAACGCGCGGACACCGCAACCAGCGCACACCCGCTCGGCTCCGCCCTCGACATCGTCAACGAGCACGAAGAACACGCGCCCGCCACACCCGCCACAGACAGCAGGAACGATCTTCACCGGACGGCCGTCATCGGCGTTCCGGAGAAACGCCGCGAGGTCCGCGGAGACGCCCTCGCCAACCTGATCATCAGCATGCACAGGCACATCGTTCCAGACGCCCCAACCAGCACCCGACCTCCTTGACCAAAGAGATAGGGCCCCGGCGTGCTCGGTGGGCCGAACCTCTCGCCGCGCCCGTCGCGGGGCCCGGCGAGGAGTACGTCGGGCCGAAGGCCGGCCCCGGGTGCGGTTCATCGGCGAGATCGCCGCGCACGTCGCGGAGCGCTGCGGCCACCGGCCGCCCAAGTGCCGCCGCCTGGCGCTGCGACGACCGACGGCCTTCCGGAACTTCCTGGACCGGCACGGATTCCCCCGGCATGAGTCCTGGCGGGCCGCCGGCAGCGGACTCCGACATTTACAAGATCACCGACAGAGTCGAGTTAGCGTGGCTTCATGGTCATGCAACCCTGGTTCCCCGATGCCAAGCTCGGCATCTTCGTCCACTACGGGATCTACTCCGTCGACGGCGTCCCCGAGTCCTGGTCCTTCTACCGCGGCCAGGTGCCGCACGCCCGGTACATGAATCAGCTCGACGGCTTCACCGCCTCGAAGTACGACCCCGTCGCCTGGGCCGACCTGTTCGCCCGCGCGGGTGCCGGATACGCCGTACTGACGGCCCGTCACCACGACGGTGTCGCCCTGTGGGACACCGCCCAGGGTGATCTGAACGTGGTAAGGCACTCGCCGGCGGGCCGCGACCTGGTGGCACCGTACGTAGACGCCCTGCGCGCCCGCGGCCTCAAGGTCGGCCTCTACTACTCACACTCCGACTGGAACCATCCCGATTACGCGAGCGTGCTGCACCCCGATCCGCCGCACCACAACCCGGGTATCAACACCAACCCGTTCAGTGCCCCCTCGGACGGTGTCGAGGACCTTGAGGCCTGGAGCCGCTTCCTGGGCTACCGCGACGCCCAGGTGGGCGAACTCGTCGACCGCTTCGCACCTGATCTGCTGTGGTTCGACGGCGAGTGGGAACGCACCGAGGAGCAGTGGCGGATGGATGCGCTGGCAGCCCGGATCCACGCGGGAAACCCGGACACGGTCCTCAACGCCCGGATGCTCAGCCACGGCGACTACGCCACTCCCGAACAAGGAGTTCCGCTCCGCGCCCCCGACGGGCCCTGGGAGCTGTGTCTGACCGTCAATGACTCCTGGGGCTTTCAGCCCGACGACCACCACCACAAGTCGGCGCGCCAGTTGGTGCGTTACTTCACCGAGACCATCGGCATGGGAGGCAACCTCCTGCTGGACGTCGGACCGCGCGAGGACGGCACCGTCACACCGGAGCAGACCGAGCGCCTCGAAGGGCTCGGGGCATGGATAGGCCGGCACAAGGAGGCGGTGTACAGCACCGTCACCGGACTGCCCGCGGGTCATCACTACGGCCCCAGCACACTCTCGGCGGACCGGCGCACCCTCTACCTGGTCTGCTTCGACCCGCCCCGGGAGACGGTGGCGGTGCGAGGACTGCGTACGCCGGTCAAGCGGGTGAGCGTCCTCGGCACGGGCACTCAGCTCGCACATCGCGTCGTCGGCGGACTGCACGACGTGCCGGGCGTGCTGTGGATCGACGCCCCACACACCTCCGACGTGGACACCGAAGCCACCGTGCTCGCTCTCGAACTCGACGGGGAGCTGGAGGTTTACGAGGGGACTGGCTGAGCAACTAGCCTGCCCCACCGAGGCGGCCCAGTTCAGGTCCTCGTCGGCGTCCGCCTGGTCCATGGGCGCGGTGGACACCCGCTCCCAGGTTCCGTCGACTGCCCGCATGTGAAGCCGGTGGTAACTCCCCCGCCGGTTGCCGTACTTCAAGGCCCTGTTCTCGTCACGCTACCGCCAGGTGGTGTGTAGCGCTGAGTAACTGCTTGCGGTGCGGTCGCGCTGCTGGAGGGCGGCGAAGTCGGCGTGCGCCGTTTCGCCGGCCTCCGGGTACGCCTGGGTCTTCTCGTGCTCGGCCGGCGCCCGGCAGGTGCTGGAGAGGCTGGGGCTCTGTCCTTCGCGGCGGCCGGTGGGGATGAGCGGGTCGGGCTGGATGTCCTCGACGGTCTCGCCGTTCGCGCGGCGGCGGAGCACGGTGAGCCCATCGGAAATCTGCTCGCCAAGGCCCGCACCCACACTCCGGCGGGCACCGAAGTCACCGTCCGGTTGTCCGCCGACAGCAGCCGCATCAGGCTGACGGTGACGGTGACGGTGACGGACGACGGTCCCGGTTCGAGGAGGATCTGCTGCCCGAGGTCTTCGGCCGCTTCGTACGCGCCGACCACGCCCGCTCGTGTACGACGGGCAGCAGTACCGGACCGGGCCTGGCGATCGTCCACGCGGTGGTCACGGCCCACGGAGGCACGGTGGACGTCGGGAGCCGACCCGGCCGCACCGTGTTCACCGTGACGCTGCCCGCCTCGCCGCCAGCCAGGGCGCGGCCTCCGCGTGAACCGGATGCCACCGACCGTAGGCGCCTCCTGGCACGGTGCGGCCCCGGATCCGGTTGCCCCGGCGGAGCACCCGCCGCATGGTTGAAGCATGACGTCCGCAGTCTCCGCGGAGACGACGCACGGCTGGGCCGTCGAGAGACCCGGCCCCATCGGCACCGGCCCCCTGACCCGGGTCCGGCGCCAACTCGCCCCGGGCCCCGGTGATCTGCTGCTGCGGGTGGAGGCGTGCGGCGTCTGCCGCACCGATCTGCACCTGGCCGAAGGGGACCTCGCGCCCCGGCGGCCCTCGATCGTCCCCGGCCACGAGATCGTCGGCCGCGTCGTCGCCGTCGGCGAGGCGGTGACCTCGTTCCGTACCGGCGACCGCGCCGGCGGCGCCTGGCTGCGCGGCACCTGCGGCCAGTGCCGCTACTGCCTGGCCGAGCGGGAGAACCTCTGCCCCCGGTCCACCTACACGGGCTGGGACGCGGACGGCGGCTTCGCCGAGATGGCGCTGGTCCCGGCGGATTTCGCTTACCCCCTCCCGGAAGCCCGCGACGCCGCTTCGCTCGCGCCCCTCCTGTGCGCCGGGATCATCGGCTACCGCGCGCTGCGCCGCAGTGCGCTTCCCGAGGGCGGGCGTCTCGGCATCTACGGCTTCGGCGCTTCGGCCCATCTGGCGGCCCAGGTCGCCTTGTCCGAGGGGGCCACCGTCCATGTGCTGACCAGGTCGGCGCGGGCACGTGAACTGGCACTGAGCTTGGGCGCCGCTTCGTCAGGCGGCGCGTACGAGCGCCCGCCCGAACCACTGGACTCGGCCATCCTGTTCGCTCCCGTGGGCGACCTGGTCCCGGTGGCTCTGGAGGCGCTCGACCGGTCCGGCACGCTCGCGGTCGCGGGCATCCACCTCTCCGACATCCCCTCGTTGAACTACCAGCGCCATCTCTTCCAGGAGCGAGACCTGCGCAGCGTCACGTCCAACACACGCCAGGACGGACGCGATTTCCTGGCCCTCGCCGAACGGATCGGCATTCAGGTCACGTCAAGTCCCTATCCGATGGGCCGGGCGGACCAGGCGCTGGCCGACCTCGCGGCCGACCGCGTCAACGGCGCCGCCGTGCTCGTACCCGACTGACCAGGCCCCGGGGGGTGCCTCTATGTTCCTCGTCAAGTGGGCGGCTTCTGCCAGGGACTCGATCTTCTCTGTGGGGCATGAGACTGTCCGGTCGTGCGAGAGATAGCGAGGGGGTTGGAGGCGGCCTTGGCCGAGGCGTCGTCTCCTGCGTGGACGCAACGTGTTCGTGCCGGGCGTGACCTTGCTTCCTGCGCCGATGTTCCTGAGGCTGCGGAGGTGTTGGTGGGTCTGCTGCTGGACGTCGATGACATGGCGGTGACGCGGCAGACGGCAGAGGCTTTGACCCGGGTGGGGACAGTGGCCGCCATAAGGCTCATCGCTCTCGCGACTGCCGAGGCCGACGACAACCGGGCCGACTGGCTTCAGACCGGGATGCATGACGCGCTCGTGGGACCGGGCGGCGCGCCGGACGTGGCAGCGGCCTGCGGAGAGCTCGCCCGGGACCCGGAAGAAGCTGTCCGTCAGGGGGCCGCGGATATCGCGGCATGGGCAGACGACCCAAGGTGCTGATCTGCGTCGGCCTTCCCGCGGGTTGGTTCCATGCAGCCGTTGCCTGGCGCGACACGGGGTTTGTGGAAGGTGCCGTCGCGCGGCATCGCGAACAGCACGTTGATCCGTTGCCGGGTGAGGCGGAGAAGGGCCTGTGTGTGGGCCTTCCCCCGGGCCCGGCATTTGTCGTGGCAGGTGCGGGAGGGGGGATCGTGCAGGGCGGCGAACGCGGAGAGGAACTTCGTGGCTTCGTTCACGTTCAGCGACAGCGTTTGTCGACGAGTTCGAGCAGCGGTTGACGATCACTGGATCGATGAATGTTCACGAGTTCTGACGGCGCTTCACGTTGCAGTCGTGTCCGTCGCCAGGCAGTCCCATGACGTTCAACACGGGTTCCTCGCCCTCGGGGATCTCGAAGGTGAAGTTCGCTTTTGTCGGGATCGCCACGAGCGAGCGCTGGTTGCCGAAGGTCAGCGGCGGATAGGGCTCCCAGGGACAGCCGGCCTTGTCCAAGGCGGAAACGACGTCCACGTGGCTGAGTCCTGCCGGGAAGGTGTCCGTCCCCCCGACGACCGACGGGGGGAGTTCGACGACGTCGCGCCAGGTCTGGACGCAGATGAGAGACACCTTGCGGCAGCGGCAGACACTCAGCTCAAGGTCTCCGTAGGCGAAGAGCCTCGGCCACTTTCTGTTCCGGCTCATCGTTCCGATGTCCCACGGCTCGCCGAGAGCCGCGGTCACATCACTCCACTCGGCTCCGCTGAACACCGGGCCCAGCCGGCCCGTCTTCGCCATGTTGGTCAGGACATCGAGGATCTCCATGAGGCGGAGCCTGACAGGTGTCCTGACCAGCGGTCCAGCGCTGTCAGAACTCGGTTCTGGCACAGATCGTGAGGACTGATCGCAGAGGGTGACAGTGTCGTTCGATTGTAGGGCGATCACGAGCCCGGCCGGCCCGGCTCAAACACTCACCTCGTAGCCTCCGCGTATGACTGCCGATCCGTTCCAGTGCCGCTGCGTCCTCTGCCACGACTACGGTGACCGAGACGAAGCGGACCGCATGGATCTGACGATCATCGAGAACGTGCAGCGGCACGGATGGCATGTCGTGATGGTTCCCGAGGACGACATCGGTCCTGGATTCGCCTACACGATCGGCCTCGCGCACGCTCACAACTCACCTGAGCTCGCCATGTTCGGACTCGATGTCCACGTCATGCACCGCATTCTCAACAGGCTGGGAGAGAAGTCCGCCGCGGGCGGTGTACTGGCCGACGGCCAGAGACATCCTGACGTTGTCGACGGTCACGAAGTCGCGCTCAGGCAGGTTGATCTGCGCTGGTACCGGACCTTCTTCGGACAGGCCATCTGGTTCTACCGGCGGCCTCCTTTCCCTGTGCTGCAAGTTGCGTGGCCCGACGCGCATGACCGATTCCACTGGGACGAACAGACTGAGGTGAGGCATCGGGAGTCACAGCCTCAGTTGTGGCTGCCACCGAGTGAGCACCCTGTCGGGATCTGGACGACCGAACTCTGACCCCGCCGCCAGCGACGGAACAGCACCGTCGCGAAAAGCTATTGGAGCAAGATCATTTTGTGGAGCAGTTCGAATCCGGCCCGACCGTAGAGCTGCCGCTTGATCTTCTTGATGCGGTTCACGGCGCCCTCGATGCTGCCGGAGCTCCCGTCCAGGGTGAGCCCAGCTGTCACGGCATCGAGATCTCGAGCAGGTGGAGTGCGAAGCCAGTGAGGCCGGGTAGCTGGCCGGCATCGACCGCGTCGATCCAGGTGGGAAGTGTCGAGCCGAGGCGGTCGGTGAGTATCTCGCCGAAGTCGCGGACATGTCCGGCTGCCGTGTCCAGTTCGGTGCATCGGGCCAAGACATCCTTCAGACCGGACCGGTCCTCCTCGGTCAGGGACGTGGGGTGACGGGTGAGCCACCCGGTCACCTGCCGCACCGGCGGCGGCCGGGGCGGCGCGCCGGCCGGAGCCCCGCGGAGGGTGGCGACGTGGCTGCGGACCATCTGGTAGGCGACGGGCGCGTTGTGGGCAACGAGTTCGCTGTGGAGGCGGGTGACCCGCAGATAAAGCGCCGGACCGTCCGCCGGATCACAAAGCCCTGCTCAGCAAGTGGAAGGTCCTTCAGCCTGCGCTCTGCTGGACGAGGCGTTCCTGGTCCCTCGCGGGGTGCCGGGTGTGCCCCATCCACGCGAGTCTGCTCTCGACGGCCCAGCGGCGGGGCGGGACGACGAAGCGGGAGGTGTCCTTCGGACGGCTCAGACGGTCTTGAGCTGGCCGCCGTTGACAGCGAATTCGGAGCCAGTGATGTTTGCGGCTCGCGGTGAGGCAAGGAAGGCGGTCAGGTCGGCGACTTCGTGGGCCTCGGTGAAGCGCCCGGTGGAGATGCCCATGCTGCGGGGAACGACCTCGTCGATGGCTTCCTGAGCAGTGGTGCCGGCCGCGGACGCTGTGGCGTCGGCGAAACCACCCGGAGCGGTCCAGAAAGGAGTCCGGACAGGGCCGGGGGCGACAGCGTTGACGCGTACGCCGCGGGGTGCGAACTCCTCGGAAAGGCACTTGGTCAGACAGGCCAGGCCGGCCTTGGCAGCCGAGTAGTCCACGACCATGGGGAAGGGGAGACGGGCGTTGATGGAAGTGATGTTGACGATTGAGCCATCGCCAGTTTTGAGCAGATGGGGCAGTGCTGCCCGGCTGGCACGGACCGCACTGAACAGATTGAGGTCGAAGACGCGCTGCCACTCGGCATCGTCCACATCCAAGAAGCCGGAACGGGGACCGGCGACGCCTACGTTGTTGACCAGAATGTCGATCGTGCCGTGCTGGTCGACCGCCTGCTGCACGAGTGCGGCCGGCCCCTCCGTTCGAGACAGGTCGACGTTCACGATGGTGACGTCGTAGCTGCCACGCAGCGCCTCGAGCTCGGGTGTGGTGGTGCGGCTGCCGGCAATGACGCGTACGCCTTCACGACCGAACGCCTCGACGATGGCCAGCCCGATGCCCTTGCTGGCCCCCGTGACGACGGCGACCCTACCGCTCAACTGGAGATCCATCAGGCATCCTTCCCCGGAATGATCAACTATGGAGAAAGTATGGGAAGACGCCCGAGTCGGCCTCTGCTCCGCAGCCAGAGGGGTGATTGCTCGAACCAGGCGGCTGCGCGGGTCGGCTGACAGGGCTTCTCCGAAAGACCCGTAAGAGGCACGCCCGACGTTCGGCCTACCGGCACATCCCTTGCACGAAAAGCCGTTGATCGACGGTCGCTCCGGTCCCGGCTTCGCCATGCCTGCCGGGGGAGCCGACCGTCTGACAGGGAGCGTAGCGACGCGGCCAACGGAGACGACCAGTGATCCCCGCGCAACCCACCGCTGAACGCGTCCCGGCCTGCTCGGCGCCACCGGACCAGGTCGCCTCAAGTCCTCCATCCGCTGTTGTCGTGTTCCCGACCGTGATCCGAAGGCGCCGCCGAAGCTGTCCGGCCCGAGGTCTTGTCTACGCGTTTCTCGGCGCCGCTTGCAGTACGACCTCGAAGGACCACAGCGTGGACCCGCTCGCGGCCGGCTTGGGGCGCTCGCCGTTCTCCGTGCCACCGCTCTGGTGGGCTGCCTTCATGGGGCCCTCCATCCAGGCTTGGAAGGACTCTTCGTCGCGCCACCGCGTGTAGACGAGGTAGCTGTCGGTGCCTTCGACGGGACGGAGGAGTTCGAACCACTCGAACCCGTCGGAGTTCTCCACCGCCTGGGAACGGGAAGCGAAGCGCTTCTCCAGCGTCTCCCGCTGCTCGGCGGGGACGGTCAATACGTTGATCTTGACTACGCTCATGGCCTCATCCTGCCGCACGGCGGTCGGCAGGATGAGGAGAGGCTCCGGTACGACGCGGTTCTGCGGTGCCGCCTGGACCGGGGGCGGGTCCCGCACCCCGATGGCCGACATCGCGCCTCGCTGTCGACTGTGATGATTTCCGTGTGGCCGTGTGGCCGTGTGGCCGTGTGGCCGTGTGGCCGTGCGGTACGGGACCGTCTACGCCTTTCTCGCTCACCCACTGCGCGAGGGCCGGCCGCCCGCCCATTGACGGACGTCACTCCTCCGTGCTGAGCACGGCGCGGCCGCGCATGAGGGTCCTGCTGATCAGGCGGGGCGGTGGGAGGTGTCAGGATGGCTTCATGACGACAAAGGTCTACTTCGATATCTCCATTGACGGCGTGCCCGCCGGGCGCATCAACTTCGACCTGTTCGACGACGTGGTCCCCAAGACCGCCGAGAACTTCCGCGCTCTTGCCACCGGCGAGAAGGGTTTCGGCTACGCCGGATCCAGCTTCCACCGGGTCATCCCCGCGTTCATGCTGCAGGGCGGTGACTTCACCCGTGGTGACGGCACCGGCGGCAAGAGCATCTACGGCGAGAAGTTTGCCGACGAGAACTTCACTCTCAAGCACACCAAGCCGGGGCTGCTGTCGATGGCCAACAGCGGTCCTCACAGCAATGGCTCGCAGTTCTTCATCACCACCGTGGTGACGCCGTGGCTCGACGGCAAGCACGTGGTCTTCGGCGAGGTCACCGACCAAGCCGGGCTCGACCTGGTTGCGAAGATCGAAAAGCTCGGCAGCCAGAGTGGACGCACCAAGTCCAACGTCACCATCGAGGCGTCCGGCCAGCTCTGACGCCCGATCACACCCCCTGGCAGAAGGGTGACACCCCGTGAAAGCCCCGCGCCCGGAATGCCGAAGACCGAAGGGCATGGTCGGGGCCGGGGCAGCGTGGTTGGGTTCGTGGCCGGACCGCAACGGACGTCGGTCACGGGCCCGTTCTTCCCCAAGGCCCCCTCATGGGAGGGTAGTCGGCGCGTCGGCTACCTCTTGACCGGGCTGCCGGCGTGCGGGTTCCCGTACGCGGAGCGGCGGGGCGAGGCGTCTTGTGCGACGCACTGCAAGGCGCCTCGCCGGTCCGGTCCGGTCCCCAGGGCGCGGTGTCCCCGTGCACGGGCCCGGATCACCGGACGTCTCGGTACCCACGTCGCCGGGTGCGGGTAACGGTCGGCCGGCATAGCGCCGGCCGCCGTCGACACTGGCGCCGTGGTGTACCGCGCCCGCTCGAAGTCCCGCTACGAGTGCGCACGCCTCGCTGCCGGGTCCCTGACCGCACGGGCGAACGCCGCGCGCCGCCTGGGTTCCCTGCCCCTGGCGCATACCGTTGCCGTGCCCGCCGCGACGGCGCCGCGACGGCCGGCCGGACCGTACAGGGTCCGTCTCTTCGCTGCGAGAACCAGACATTCGACCGGCCCCATTGCCGTCACGGAAACGCTGAACGAATTCCAGGTACTCGACCCGCCGAAAGGGCGCGGTTGTCTGTGAGGGGCGCTCGGTCTCTCCTCTCCACCGCGCGGCGGAGAGGAGAGACCGAGCGGGCGTCACGCCGCCTGAAGGGCGAGGGTGGGAGAGAGGCGGGCGGCGCGCACTGCGGGGTAGAGGCCTGCGGCGGAGCCGATGAAGAGGGTGGCCACGAATCCGCTACCCATCGCCCATGGCGGAACCACCCAGGGGATGCCCGTCGAGGCCGCGTAGATCCACGTCGCGGCCGATCCGAGAACGACGCCCGCGAGGCCGCCGAGCCCCGACAGCATGAGTGCCTCGGTGACGAACTGCAGTCTGATCTGCCCCCGGGTGGCGCCGAGGGAGCGGCGGAGGCCGATCTCGTGGCGCCGCTCCAGCACGCTGATGATCATGGTGTTGGCGACGCCCACGCCGCCGACCAGCAGAGCGACCGCCCCGAGTCCGAGCAGCAGGTTCGTGAAGGCCGCTTCTGAGGAGGCCTTGGCGGCCAACGCGTCGGACGGGTTCGACACGGTGACCTTGCCGGGCGCCGCCGGGTTCGCGGTGCGGGCGAGCAGCTTCTGGATCTCGCTGACCTTGTCGTCCGCCGAGCGTTCAAAGATCATCGTCGGGTGCCCGTCGAAGCCCAGAAGGGTCTCGGCCGCCTCCCAGCCCACCATCGCCGAGCGCTCGATGTCCGGCGCCAGCGGCAGGGGGTCAAGGATGCCGATCACTGTGAAGTACCGGCCTTCGATGAACACGTTCTGCCCGGCAGTGGCGACGCCGAGACGCTCGGCGGAGACATGTCCGAGCACGACGGCCGGGTACTGCCCAGTGGCGCCGTTGAGCCATGTCCCGGAGGCCATTGTCGCGCGGAGTGTGTCCAGCAGTGGTTCGCTCGCCGCCAGGACATCGATTCCCGAGGTCACGCCGGAATCTATGTGCTCGCTCCGGTAAATGGACGCCTTGGTCTTGCCGACCGCGCCGACATGATCGACCCCCTTGAGCTGGCCGATCATTGCGGGGGCCTGTTCGGGAAGCCTGGGCTCCTCTCCCGCCCCGAATGACTGGCCGGGCGTGATCTGGAGCATGTTGGTGCCGATCCTGTCCAGTTGCCGCATGAGGTCGGCCTTCGAGGATTCGGATATCCCGACGACGCTGATCATCGTGGCGATACCGAGAGCGATTCCGAGAGCGGACAGGATGACGCGGATCGGGCGTCCCCGCAGTCCCGCCGAGCCGACCTCCCAGGCGTCCGGTCCCGACAGGCGTGCGGGTGACAGCTGACGGCCCCTCACTGAGCGCTCGCACGTGCTGTGTCCGTGACGATCCGGCCGTCGTGGAGGGCGACCTGACGCGGCAGGCTCGCGGCGAGATCCCGGTCGTGGGTGATGACGGCGATGGTCGCGCCGTCCTGGTGGAGTTCGTGCAGCAACTTCATCACTTGATCGCCGGAACGTGAGTCCAGGGCTCCGGTCGGTTCGTCCGCGAGCAACAGGTCCGGTTCGCCTGCGACCGCCCGGGCGATCGCGACGCGCTGCTTCTGCCCGCCGGACAGTTCGTGAGGACGGTGTCCCGTCCGGTCGGCGAGCCCGACCCGCTCCAGGGCCCGCGCGGCACGTTCACGCCGGGCCCTGCGGGCCAGTCCCGAGTACCTGAGGCCCTCCATCACGTTGCCCAGTGCTGTCAGAGCCGGAACTAGGTGGAATGCCTGGAAGACGAATCCGATGTGCCGTGACCGCAGGGCCGACAGCTCTCGGTCCCTCAGCGTGCTGATGTCGTGTCCGGCGATGCGCACTGTTCCAGAGGTCGGCTGGTCCAGCGTGCCGACGAGGTGCAGAAGCGTCGACTTTCCCGATCCTGAGGGACCCACGATCGCGAGCAGTTCGGCTCGGCGCACGGTGAGGTCGATGCCCTGGAGCGCGGTCACGTCGCCGGAGTAGCGTTTGGCGACGCCGCGGAGGTCGACGACGGGTTCTGTCTCGAGTGTCATTTCTTGGGCACCCCGACCTTCATCCCGGCCCGCAGCCCCTTGCCGTCGACCTGTACCCGGCCGTCCGCGAACAGTCCCAGCCTGACGGGGAGCTCCCGTACCCGGCCGTTCTCCACGGTCTGGACCCCGAACCCTCCCGACGAGAGGGCGATCAGCGCCTCGACAGGCACGGACAGGACGTTTTCCCGCTTCTCTCCCCCCAGGTGCACGGTGACGGGGGCCTCGTCGATGCCGTTCGCCTTCGCGTCCTTGTCGAATTCGACGGTGATGCTTACCTTCGCGGCCTGGTCCTCGTCGGTCTTGCTCGCGGTCTTCCCGATCGTCGCGACGCGTCCCTTGACCGCGGTCCTGTCAGGAAGATCCACCGTGACGGTGTCACCGGCTTCGACACGCGTGGCGACTTCCACCTTCACCTCGAAGGTGACGACCTTGCGTGCCCCGCTGGTCTGCAGAACCGGTGTGCCGGGCTGCAGCATCGCACCGGTCGACGTCTTCGCGCCCGCCACACGCAGCGCTCCAGGCGCGAAGGTCACGTTCTGCGGTGTGACCTTCCCCGTCTCCTTCAGCCCGTGCGATTCCTGCCAGGCATTCACTGCCGCCGCGGTGCCAGGGGTGAACTCGTCGTCAGCGGCGATCCCGTCACCGAACCCCAGAGCGATGAGGTTCTGCTTGAGCTGGGCAACGTCGGGGCCCTTGTCTCCCTGCTCCAGAGTGCGGGACATGGGCCGCTGCCCGTAGAGAAGGTAGACCGGCTCGTTACCGATCTCGTACACCTTCTTGTTCCGGCCGATCTCGGTGCCTGCGGAAGGGAGCCATGTCACCACGCCCGTACCTGCCGCGTTGAGCGTGCGTTCTCCGGTGAACCCAAGCGTTCCGGACACCTGTGAAGTGACCTGCAGGTCGCCCTGAGTCACCACTGCCGTCGCGGGCGGCAGACCCGCGCTCCCCTCACTGCTCGCCTTGCCGTCGTCACCGTGAAGGGCGACGGCCCCGACGCCGCCGACCGTGGTGAGTATCCCGACCGCCATCGCGGTGATTACCAGTCTGCGCCTCATGACTGCCACCTCAGCCTTCGAGCTTCGACTGGCACTTGGCGTCCTGATCCACGATCTCAGGGTTGTCCGACGGGTTCATCGGCATCATCGCCCCACCGTTCTCGAACGTGGGATCCGGGAAGTCGAGCCCCTGGTCCCGCATGCACTGGGCGTAGTCCAGGATCTTGTCCTTCGTCTTCTGGTCGACCTGCGTGTGCTCGTCGGGCCTGGACATCTGGTCCGCCCCGCATGTCTTGTTCACCTCGTTGATCTCGGTCTCGGACATGTCGTTGTAGTCGATACCGGACGGCCCCTTCCCGGACTCGGCGTCATTGATGGTCACTCCGTGCTTCTGCAGGCATTCCTCGACTTTGAGCTGCTGATCCTGCTCATTGCCACCAGCCGACTGACCGGCGGAGGCGTCGTTCGCGGAACTGCCGCCCTCGCCGCCCTGCGAACACCCCGCCACTGCCAGGGCCAGAACGGACAGTGCCGCTACGGCGAACATCTGAGCACGTTGGCTCTTCTTCACGAAAGACTCCTCGGGTCGTACGGGACTTGACCTCCAGACCCTCGCCCGAACGGACGTCTCACCGCTCTAACGGCCGACGTTACGGCGGCGAAACACCGAGAGGGGGTAGATCTGGAGTGTCGGCCCGCCCCTCGACACACCTACCGTGGAGACTCTGACCTGCGGTGATATCGTCACAAGATCGTGAGTCCAGGTGCGGGGGCAATCACTGTCGCTGCCCAGGGAGGCTCGTATGCGCGTGCTGGTAGTCGAGGACGATGCTTTCCTGGCCACGATGATCTCCGAGGGCCTGCGGCGTGACGCACTCGCCGTCGACACAGCCGCCGACGGCGTCGAAGCGCTGGAAAGGCTCCGGTTCGGCGCCTACGACGTCATGGTCCTGGACAGAGACCTCCCGCGGCTTCACGGCGACGAGGTCTGCCGCCGTGTCGTCGCCCAGCAGCTCACCACACGCATCCTCATGCTCACCGCCTCCGTGGACCTGCACGAGAAGGTACGGGGGTTCGGGCTCGGCGCCGACGACTACCTCGGCAAGCCCTTCGCCTACGACGAACTCCTCGCCCGGGTCCTCGCCCTCGGACGCCGTACCCAGCCCGCTCTCCCGCCAGTACTGACCCATGCCGGCATCCGGCTGGACACCACCAGCCGCAAGGCCACCCGCGACGGCATGGCCCTCCCCCTCACCCGCAAGGAGTTCGCCGTCCTCGAGACACTCATGCGCGCCGGCGGCGGCGTCGTCTCCCGGGATGACCTGATCGAAGCCGTGTGGCCCGAGGAGATCAGTTACCAGAGCAACGCCACTCGAGTCACTCTCTCGCGCCTGCGCAACAAACTGGGAGAGCCGCCGGTCATCGAGACAGTGCCCGGCGAGGGGTACCGCATCGACGTCGCCTTCCGCGCGTGAAGCTCGCGCGCGGCACCGCCATACACTTCCCGGGAGGCGAACGCGGACGCCTCACCGCCCTGTACGCCACGCTGCTACTCCTCGCGGGCGGCGGACTCATCGCCTTGGTCTACCTCCTGCTGCGGCAGGGCCTGTACGCGTCCATCAGCGGCGTGGTCGCCCGCGACATCAAGAACCTTCCCGACCCGCAGCCTTCACGAGCGCCGATCATTGACCGGCCGGGCTCAGCGGAGGCGATGCACCTCACCTCCAGCATCGAGCAGGCAGCCCTGCATCGGCTCCTTCTCGTCTCGCTCGCAGCCCTGACCGTCTTCGCACTCATCTCCGTCGGCCTCGCGTGGTGGATGGCAGGACGCGTCCTGGAGCCCGTCTCTGTCATCACTCGCACCGCCCGCAGTCTCTCCCGCACGACGCTTCACGAACGGATCGCTCTCGATGCGCCCCCGGGCGAGCTGAAGGACCTGGCCGACACCTTCGACGCCATGCTGGACCGCATCGAGCAGCTCCTATCCGCCCAGAGCCGGTTCGCGGCCAACGCCGCGCACGAACTGCGCACCTCCGTCGCCAAGCAGCGAGCGGCGGCCGAGATCGGCCTGGCGGGCCGGCCCGGGCCCGAGCAGGTCGCCTACATCCGCGGCCGGCTGATCGAATCCAGCGAGCACAGTCAGGCCATGATCGACGGACTCCTGCTGCTCGCCAGGTCGGAACGCGGTCTGGAGCGGCAACAGCCGGTCGCTCTGGACGAGGTCGCCGCCACCGTCGTACACCGGCTCGCCGACGAGCTCACCCGGAACGGGCTCACGATCGACCTGGAGACGCAGCCCTGCACCATCGATGGCGACCCCCTCCTGCTCGAGCGACTGGTCCACAACCTCGTGAGCAACGCGATCCGCTACAACATGCCCGGCGGATGGGTCCACGTGCGCACGGGCCCGGACGGACTCGCCGTCGCCAATAGTGGCCCGGTCGTTCCAGCCGGCTCGGTACAAGGACTCTTCGAGCCCTTCCGTCGTTTGAACGAGCGGCACCAGGCCCCGGGCGAGGGGGCGGGACTCGGCCTGTCCATCGTCGCCGCGATCGCCCAGGCCCACGAGCGTCTCATCGACGCCGAACCGAACGCCGGCGGCGGGCTGACGGTGTCTCTGCGCTGACGCGCACAGATCATGAAGCATCGCCGCCCGATGCCGGATCACCACCGCCGGGCAAGGAACGTCGGGACTGCCCACTGTCCGGACCGGCCGACCGTGCCATCGAAATGATCTCCCGTTACGAAAATCTTGCCGGAGCCACTCACAGAAGTACGCCGACACCCGCTCCGACACCGAGAGGAAGCACCCCGTGCTGTTCGTTGCCGCGCGCGAGACCGACCGCGGCCCGGCGGCAACGGCCAGGACCACCGGCAGAGTCGGACTCAGGCGAATGGCAGCAGATGCACGTCGGAGACCAGCGCGGCATCGGCGCTGATCCGACCGGCTGCGGCGCGCAGGGCGGGCAGGACGGTCCCGCGCGCCTCGTCGGCGGAGGTGCGGCCGGCCTGGAGGGAGACATTGGCTGCGGCGATCACCTGCCCGTCGCGTCCCACGAGCGGGACGGCGATCGAGCGCAGCCCTTCCTCCAACTCCTGGTCCACCAGCGCGAAGCCGTCGTGTGCCACCTGCTCCAGGACCGAGGTGAGACGGTCCGCGCCGGTGACGGTGCGGTCGGTGAACGGCTTGAGGTGCGCGTCGCGCAACCACTGGGCGCGGCGTTCGCTCGGGAGTCCGGCGAGCAGCACCCGGCCGAGCGAGGTCGCGTGCGCGGGGAAGCGCGTACCGACCGTGATCGACACACTCATGATCCGCCCGGCGGCGACGCGGGCGATGTAGCGCACGTCGTCGCCGTCCAGCACGGCGACCGAGGCGGACTCGTGCAACTCACGGACCAGCGCGGCCAGGTGAGGCTGCGCCAACTCCGCGAGCGAGAGTGTGGACAGGGGCGAGTAACCGAGGTCGAGCACCCGGGGCAGCGGCGCGAACCGGCCGCCCGCGTCGAGGGCGACGTAACCGAGCTGTTGCAGTGTCAGCAGTGAGCGCCGGGCCGTGGCACGAGGCAGGGCGGTGGCTTCGGCCACGGCGGAGAGCGTCATTCCGGCCGGACGGTCGAGAACGGCCAGCACGGACAGACCTCGGGCCAGGGACTGCAGGTACTCCGGCCCCAACTCCCTCTTGGCGTCCAGGGAGTGATCCGCGTCCGGGACCCGAGCCGGTGGCGTGACGCCGAGTTCGGTGAGCGCGCGGCTAATCCGCTCGGCTGTCTCGCGCATCCGGTCCAGCGCGAAGTCGCGCAGCCCCTCCGCCGAACGGCGGCTGGTGTGGCTGACGACGCTCAACGCGCAGACCACGCGCCCCTCCTGGTCGCGCACGGGGACGGCGACGGCGACCAGCCCGGGTTCGACCCGCTGGTCGTCGAGCGCCCAGCCGTTCTCGCGCGCCTCGGCCGCGCGGGCGCGCAGCTCCGCCTCCGCCGGCCGGGCGCGGGGCGGCAGCACGGCCGGGAAGCCCGCGTCATAAGGGTCGGCCCGGACTCGATCCTGCCACTGCGCATACTGCTGGGCGTCCCAGTCGGCGGCGAAGAGTTCGCCGGGGGCGCAGCGCTCGGCGGGCAGCGCGTCGCCGACGCGGAAGGAGACGGAGAGCGTGCGTCGGCGGTTGCTCTGCACGACGAAGCGCACCGCGTCGCCGTCGGGGACAGCCAGGGAGACGGACTCCTCCAGCTCGTCGGCGAGCGCTTCGGTCATCGGCCCGAGCCCGTCGAGGAAGCCGCTGCTGCGCAGATAGGCCAGGCCGAGTTCTGCCAGCCGGGGTGCGAGCTCCAGTTCACGGTCGTCCTCGCGCAAGTACCCGAGCCGGACCAGGGTGGTCGCGATCCGGTCGACGGGCGACCGGGCCAGACCGGTCAGCGTGACCAGCTCGCTGGGCCGCAACCGTCCCCCGGGGGCGCGGGCGAGCGCACGCAGGACCGCGAGTCCGCGTTCGAGCGGACCGACGAGCGGGTCGGCGGTGGTCGACGGCATGGTCCCTCCTCAACTCCGAACCGTACCTTCGATCGGCGCCCTTCAGGCGCGCCGATCGGGGAGGGGGCCTTGACAGGCGCGATGGCCGACTCGACACTCACTGCACGGCAGAAGATGAAGAATAGTTCATCAGGCGAACACGCTCTGTGTGGGCGGGCCGCGGCAAGGTTGACAAGGACAAGGGCGAAGACATGGACAAGGTGGTGCGATCGGCCGACGAGGCTGTGGCCGACATCGGTCACGGCTCATCGCTGGCGGTAGGCGGTTTCGGGCTGAGCGGCGTCCCCGACGTGCTCATCCAGACCCTGTACCAGCAGGGCACCGGGGGCCTGAGCGTGGTCTCCAACAATTGCGGCGTGGACGCCGGCGGGCTCGGCACCCTGCTCGCGGCCGGCCGGATCGTCCGGGTCACCGGTTCGTACATCGGTGAGAACAAGGAGTTCGCCCGCCGCTACCTCTCCGGTGAGCTGGAGCTGGAGCTCACTCCGCAGGGCACGCTGGCCGAGCGGTTGCGAGCGGGTGGCGCGGGCATCCCCGCGTTCTTCACCCCCACCGGCGTCGGCACTCTGGTCGCCGAGGGCGGGATGCCCTGGCACTACCACCCGGACGGCAGCGTCGCGGTGGCGTCGCCCGCCAAGGAGGTACGCGACTACGACGGCCGCGACTACGTCCTGGAGCGCGGCATCACGACCGACTTCGCACTGGTGCGCGCCGCGAAGGGCGACCGGCACGGCAACCTCGTCTTCCACAAGGCCTCGCGCAACTTCAACCCGCTCGCCGCGATGGCGGGCAGGACCACGATCGCCGAGGTGGAGGAGCTGGTCGAGCCCGGCGCGATCGACCCGGACGAGGTGCACCTGCCCGGTGTATTCGTGCAGCGGCTGGTGGAGCTCACGCCGGAGCAGGCGGCGGCCAAGGGGATCGAGAAGAAGACCGTGCGCGAGACGGGAGCGACGGCCCGATGAGCTGGACCCGCGACGAGATGGCCGCCCGAGCCGCCCGCGAACTGCCCGACGGCTCCTATGTCAACCTCGGCATCGGCCTGCCGACGCTGATCCCGAATCACCTGCCCGAGGGCGTTGACGTCATGCTGCAGTCCGAGAACGGCATACTCGGCGTCGGCCCCTACCCGACCGAGGACCGCGTCGACCCCGACCTGATCAACGCGGGCAAGGAGACCGTCACCGTCGTCCCCGGGGCGGCCTTCTTCGATTCCGCCCTCTCCTTCGGCATGATCCGCGGGGGCCACATCGACGTAGCCGTGCTGGGCGCGATGCAGGTCTCCGCCCGCGGGGACCTGGCGAACTGGGCCGTCCCCGGCAAGATGATCAAGGGCATGGGCGGCGCGATGGACTTGGTCCACGGCGCCCGCAAGGTCATCGTCGTGATGGAGCACACCGCCAAGGACGGCAGCGCGAAGATCGTCGCCGACTGCACCCTGCCGCTGACCGGCCGCCGCTGCGTCGACCGCGTCATTACCGACCTCGGCGTCCTCGACGTCACCGAGGAAGGGCTGCACCTGGTCGAGCTCGCCCCGGGTGTCACGGCCGACAAGATCCGAGAACGTACCGCCGCCGTGGTGCTGCGCCCGAGGGAGGCGTGAGCATGTACGAGCAAAGCAGTGACGTCTACGTGGTCGACGCCGTGCGCACCCCGTTCGGCAGATACGCCGGGGCCCTGTCGGGCGTCCGCCCCGACGACCTGGCCGCCGGCGTGATCGCGGCGCTGCTGGCACGCACCCCGCGGCTGGACCCCGGCCGGATCGGCGACGTCGTGCTCGGCAACGCCAACGGCGCGGGGGAGGACAACCGCAACGTCGCCCGGATGGCCGTACTGCTGGCCGGGCTGCCCGTCAGCGTGCCCGGCGTGACCGTCAACCGGCTCTGCGGCTCCGGCTTGGAGGCGGTGATCCAGGCAACCCGCGCCATCCGTGTCGGTGACGCGGACATCGTCGTGGCCGGCGGTGTCGAGTCCATGAGCCGAGCTCCCTGGGTGCTGCCCAAGCCTGAGCGCGGCTTCCCCGCCGGGCACCAGGAGCTCCACTCGACCACGCTCGGCTGGCGGATGGTCAACCGGCTCATGCCGACCGAGTGGACCGTACCGCTGGGCGAGAGCGCCGAACTGATCGCCGCCAAGCACATGATCAGCCGCGAGGAGCAGGACCTCTTCGCACTCGCCAGCCACGAGAAGGCATCGCGCGCCTGGCGGGACGGCCTGCTCGACGCCGAGATCGTCCCGGTCGACTGGGTGGACCTGCCGCGCGACGAGTGCGTCCGTGACGGTGGCACACCCGAGTCGATGGCGCGTCTGAAGCCTGCTTTCCTCCCCGACGGCACAGTGACCGCGGGCAACGCCTCCCCGCTCAACGACGGCGCCGCGGCTCTGCTCCTGGTCGGCGAGCGCGCGCTGGGCGAACTCGGCCGCGAACCGCTGGCGCGGATCCGCGCGGGAGCGGTCAGCGCGGTCGAGCCCCAGTGGTTCGGCCTCGGACCGGTCGAGGCCGGCCGCCGCGCCCTGGAGCGGGCCGGCATCGGCTTCGACGACCTGCTCACCGTGGAGCTGAACGAGGCGTTCGCCGCCCAGGCCCTCGGCTGCCTGGCGGAACTGCCCGAGCTGGATCCGGCCAAGGTCAACCCGCGCGGCGGCGCGATTGCCGTGGGCCACCCCCTCGGAGCCTCCGGTGCCCGCCTCGTCGGCTCCGTCGCCCACCAACTCGCGGCCCGCGGCGCGGGCACCGGCCTTGCCACGCTGTGTATCGGCGTCGGGCAGGGCCTCGCCCTCGTGCTTGAGCGCTGAACCGCAGAAAGGACAAGCAGATGAGCGAACTCACCGACCAGAGCGTGATCGACACGGAGATGGCGGCGATCCGACCGGACGGCCGCGTCCACCCGTCCCGCTCCTACGCCCCCTATCGCAGCTCACAACTGCGTCACCCCACCCAGCCGCTGGTCCTGATCAAGGACCCGGAGGCAGTCGAGCTGACCGGCCCGGTCTTCGGCCGCACCGACGTGACCGCGCTGGACAGCGATCTGACCCGCCGGCACTCCGGCGAGCCGCTGGGCGAGCGCATCACCGTCACCGGCCGGGTGCTCGACCGCGACGGGCGCCCCGTGCGCCACCAACTCGTCGAGATCTGGCAGGCCAACGCCTCCGGCCGCTACGCCCACCAGCGTGACCAGCACCCGGCGCCGCTCGACCCCAACTTCACAGGCCTCGGACGCTGCCTGACGGACGACCAGGGAGGCTACGCGTTCACCACCATCAAGCCGGGCGCGTATCCGTGGCGCAACCACCACAACGCCTGGCGTCCGGCACACATCCACTTCTCGCTCTTCGGTACCGCGTTCACACAGCGCCTGATCACCCAGATGTACTTCCCGGGCGATCCGCTCTTCCCACATGACCCGATCTACCAGTCCATCACCGACCCGGCGGCCCGCGAGCGGCTGATCGCCGCATTCGTCCACGACCTGTCCCAGCCCGAATGGTCGCTGGGCTACCGCTTCGACATCGTCCTCGACGGCCCCGGAGCCACCTGGACCGAGCAGCGGGAGGATGAGGCAACGTGACCGCGAGGGACATCACCCCCTCTCAGACCGTGGGCCCCTTCTTCGGCTACGCACTGCCCTTCGCGGGCGGCGGGGACGTCGCACCGGTCGGCGACCCGCGTGCCATGACCCTGCACGGACGCGTGCTGGACGGCGAGGAGCGGCCGGTTCCCGACGCGCTGGTGGAGTTCTGGCAGGCGAGCCCGGAGGGTTCACGGGCCGGTGCGCCGGGCTCGATGCGCCGCGACCCCGTCACCGGCGCGGTCCTCGGCCGTCACGGGGTGGACTTCACCGGCTTCGGCCGCGTTGCCGTGGACGCCGACGGCCACTACACGCTGCGTACGCTGCCACCACCCGCCGACGCGCCCTACCTCGGCGTCGTCGTCTTCGCCCGCGGCCTGACGCACCATCTGCACACCCGCGCCTACCTGCCGGGCCACGAGGACGACATGCTGCTCCGCGGTCTCCCGGCCGACCGGCGCACGACGCTGCTGGCCGTTCCGGAACGCGACGGTGTCTACCGCTTCGACATCCGTCTGCAAGGGAGCCCAGGAGAGGAGACGGTCTTCCTTGAGTTCCGCTGACATCCCCGCCGACATCGGCCTGTTGGCGCCCGGCAAGGCGGGTTCGCCGGCCGAGGCCGCGACCGGCGACCACGGCTTCCTCCAGGCCATGCTCGACGCCGAGGCGGCACTGACGCGGGCGCAGGCCGAACTCGGCCTCGTACCCGCCGAGGCGGCCGACGCCGTCACCGCCGCCGCGCACGCCGAGCGCTTCGACGCCCGCTCGCTCGCGCTGCGGGCCAGGGGCGTGGGCAATCCGGTCATCCCGCTGGTCGCGGATCTCACCGCGGCCGTCCCGAGCGCCGCCGACCACGTCCACCGAGGCGCGACCAGCCAGGACATCCTTGACTCCGCGCTGATGCTGATGGCCTTCCGTACCCGTCGGCTGATCCTGGCCGACCTGGACCGTACCGCCGAGACGCTGGCCGGGCTCGCCGCCGCGCACCGCGACACACCGATGCCCGGCCGCACGCTCACCCAGCACGCCGTACCGACCACCTTCGGACTCAAGGCGGCCGGCTGGCGACACCTGGTCCTGGACGCCAGGGACCGGCTCGCCGCCGTTGCACTGCCCGCCCAATTGGGCGGCGCCGCAGGCACGCTGGCCGCCTTCGGGGAACAGGCGCTGCCGCTCTCCGCCCGGTACGCGCGGCAACTGGGGCTCGCCGAGCCGCTGTTGCCATGGCACGTGCTGCGCATGCCGGTCGCGGACCTGGGAGCGGCGCTGGCCCTGGTCGGCGGCGCGCTCGGCAAGATCGCCGCCGATGTGCTGGTGCTCTCCCGCACGGAGATCGCCGAGGTGGCGGAAGGCAGCGGCGGCGGCTCGTCGGCCATGCCGCACAAGTCCAATCCGGTCCGGGCCACGCTCATCGCCTCCGCCGCGCGACGCCTGCCGCAGCTCGCGGCGGTGCTCTTCGGTTCCATGGTCGCCGAGGACGAGCGCCCGGCCGGCGCCTGGCATGCCGAGTGGGAAACCCTGCGCGAAGCCCTGCGCCTGGTCGGCGGAGCGGCCAATGACGCCGCCCGGATGGTCTCCAGGCTGCGGGTGGCCGACTACCGAATGCGCGCCCACCTCGAACTGACGGAAGGGCTGATCGTCTCCGAGCGCCTCGTCGCGGCCTTCGAACCGATGGTCGGCCGGACCGAGGCGCGCAGCCTGCTCACCCGTGTCTCCCGGGCGGCCGCGGCTGAGGGCCTGGGTCTGGACGAGGCACTGGAGGAGGATCCTGCGCTCGCCGGCCTGCTCGCCCCCAAACGGCTGCGGCATCTGCTCGATCCGACCGGCTACCTCGGCGCCGCGGCGCCGCTCACCGACCGAGCCCTGCGCCGTGGCCCGGGGCACCCTCACGACCACTCGGAGGACTTGTCATGACGTCACCGAAGACGTCGACCACGCTGCTCCACCACCGTGTCGACGGGCGCGACAATGCTGCCCCGCTGCTTCTCGGCCCGTCCCTGGGCACCTCCCTGAGACTCTGGGACGCACTCGGCCCCGCGCTGTCGCGGCGACACCGGGTGATCCGCTGGGACCTCCCGGGCCAGGGCGGCACGCCCGCTTCCGTGCTGCCGGACCTCGAACCCGGGCACACCACCGTCGCCGACCTCGGCGCGCTGGTGCTCGCCCTCGCCGACGCGCTCGGCGTCGACCGGTTCGCCTACGCGGGGGTCTCGCTCGGCGGTGCGGTCGGCACCTGGCTGGCCGTCCACCACCCCGACCGGGTGGCATCGCTGGCGGTCGTCTGCTCCGCGGCCCACTTCGCCGAGCCGGCGACCTGGCAGGCGCGGGCCACGCTGGTGCGTACGGAGGGCCTGGACCAGCTTGCCGCCGACGCGCCCGCGCGCTGGTTCACCCCGGCCTTCGCCGGGACGCCGACCGCCGGCGCCCTGGTCGAGGACCTCAGAGCCTGCGACCGGGACGGCTACGCCGCCTGCTGTGACGCCCTGGCCGGATTCGATCTGCGCGCCGAACTGCGGCGGATCAGCGCGCCCACACTCGTCGTGGCCGGACGCGACGACCTGGCCACTCCACCGGTCAAGGCCCGGGAACTCGCCGACGGCATTCGTGGCGCGACCCTGCTGGAGATCCCCGGGGCCGCACACCTCGCCCCCGCCGAGCAGCCGCGGCGCGTGCTCGCCGCGCTGCTCGACCACCTCGACCCGGCCCCGGACACGGCGGGAGTGACACGCGAGGAGACGCACGCCGCCGGTATGGCGGAGCGCCGCGCCGTCCTCGGCGACACACACGTGGACCGCGCGGTGGCCGGTACCACCGCGTTCACCGAGCCGTTCCAGGATCTGATCACTCGCTACGCCTGGGGCGAGATCTGGACCCGCCCGGGGCTGGACCGGCGCACGCGCAGCTGCCTCACCCTCACCGCCCTGGTCGCCCTCGGCCACCACGAGGAACTGGCCATGCACGTCCGAGCGGCCCGCTCCAACGGACTGTCCGCGGCGGAGATCGGAGAGGTGCTGCTGCAGGCCGCGATCTACTGCGGCGTCCCGGCGGCCAACTCGGCCTTCGCCATCGCCAACCGTGTACTGGCAGAACTCGAAGGAGCGCTCCGCCCATGAGCCGAACGCCCCCGCCCGCGCGCGGCCGCCGGCACCGACACCGGACCTGCCAGGACCGACGGCCGCACCCGGGGGGACGCTAGTGGCTCCTGGTATCCCAGAGGGCCTGGATCAGCGCGGTACAACGCTCGCCCAGGCCCGCGCCGCCGGCGAGGTAGTTGGGGCTGTAGCTGAAGGCGAGGCCGGACTCCGGGTCGGCGATGCCGACGGAACCTCCGAGCCCTGGGTGTCCGAAGGCATGCTTTCCGGGCCAGGGCATCAACGTCTTCTCGGGCAGCAGGAAGCCGCAGCCGTACCGCGTGTAGCGGTCCGTCATCTGGCAGGTGCCCTCCCAGCTCACGGTCCTGGCCTGTTCGACCATGTCGCGGGAGACCAGCTTCACGCCGTCCAGTTCGCCCCAATTGGCGAGCACGGCGTAGACGCGGGCGACCGAGCGGGCATTGCCCTGACCGTTGGACGACGGGAACCGGGCCATGAGGTAGCCCGGATCGTTGTTCGGGTCCTTGGCGTAGGGGCGGACGCGCCAGGCACGGTACATCTTCGTACCGGGTGTCATGATCTGCCCGAGGGACCCGTTGTCGGGGTTCGGAATGATCTTCGCCGTCCGCTGGAAGTCCGCCCTCCGGAGGCCGTAGCGGTAGTCGACCCCGAGAGGCCCGGCGACCTCGTCGTCGAAGAAGCGGTCGAGGTGGCGTCCGTCCACGCGGCGGATGAGTTCGCCCAGCAGGAAGCCCATGCTCATCGAGTGGTAGCCGCCCTTGGTCCCGGGCCTCCACACGGGTTCCTGGACCTCGAAGGCGTGGATCATGGTTTTCCAGTCGTAGCCGGAGCCGTCGGGTGCCGCGTCCGCGTAGAGCAGACCCGCCTTGCTCTGCAGCAGGGTCCGCACGGTGATCTCCGCCTTGCCGGCCTGGGCGAATTCTGGCCAGTAGGCCGCCACGGGCTTGTCGAGGTCCAACTTGCCCTGGTGGGCGAGCATGAAGACGCAGAGAGCGGCCATGCTCTTGCCGACCGACATCATGCCCACGGTCGTGTCGCGGTACCAGGCGCGCTTTGCCGCGGGGTCGGCCACCCCGCCCCAGAGGTCGACGACCTTCTTTCCGTCGTGGTAGACGCAGACGGAGGCGCCCACCTCGCCGCGGCGGCGAAAGTTCTCTTCGAATGCCTTGCGGACGCGCGCGAACCCCGGCTCACATGTGCCCTCGACCGGCGAGGGAGACGACTGACCCCGGCCGTTGCCGGTATCTGTGTGGGCCGGGGCGGACGGTCCGAGCGCCAGCGCGGCCGTGGCCACGCCTCCTATGGTGAAGCGGCGACGGTTGGAGTTGGTTGTGGCTCGGGGGCGTGGACCTGGATCGGCTTGGGACATGGCGCTGCACCTTTCGCTCCGGGGGGAGAAGAGTCCGGCCACAGTCCCACGGTTGCAACTAGTTGCACAATATGTATGACGGCGGCTTCTCGAGCCGTCGGAACCACGGGTTCCGCTGTCCCGTGGATCCCTCGGGGAGCGGGGGAGGGGGCCTCCCGGCGCCGGTCGTGTGGCGGGTAGCTGCCGTGATCATCCGCACCGTGTGCGGGTGCCGGCACGGCGGGTCCGGGAGGCTCGGCCGCAGCTTGCCCCCCGGACCTGGGAATGTGCGGGGATGCCGGCCGCCGACGAGGACTACTCCCGCAGGCTCGTCAGGGCCTGGTCCAGCCACGCGACCCAGAACCTCTCCATGCCGATACCGGCCTGGAGGACGAGGTGGCGCAGGCGATCGGATTCCGCGGCGGCCACCATCGGCTCAGGGAAGTCGCGCTTCTCGATGTCCTCGTACTCCGACAGTTGTTGTCGGTGGAGTTCGAGATGGCGTTCCAGTTCGAGAACCAGAGTGTCTCCGGAGCCCGGCCCGAGGACGGCGGCCGCGCGCAGCCGCAGCATCAGCGGTTCGCGGGAGGGTCTGGGGGCATCGGTGAGGGCCACCCATGCCGTCAGTTCCTCGCGCCCCCCGGAGAGCACCTCGTACTCCTTGCGTTGCCCCTGGCCTGGGCGCTCTGTCGGTATGGCGCGGATCAGGCCGTGGTCCTCCAGGCGCGCCAGCTCACGGTAGATCTGCTGGTGAGTCGCCGTCCAGAAGAAGCCGATGGACCGGTCGAACCTCCGGGCCAGCTCCAGCCCGGAGGAGGGACGTTCCATCAAGGCGGCGAGGATCGCGTGTTTCAGGGACATGGCGGAATCCTAGAAGCGCCCGGCAAGACTCTCACAGCGCCGCCGCCAGCTCCGTTCCCTGGCGGATCGCTCGCTTGGCGTCGAGCTCGGCGGCCACGTCCGCGCCTCCGATGACATGGACCGGAAATCCCGCGTCGCGCAGTTCCTCGTACAGGGCCCGGTTCGCGTTCTGGCCCGCGCACAGCACCACGGTGTCGACGGGGATGACGCGCTCGTCCCCGTCGACCGTGATGTGCAGTCCCTCGTCGTCGATGCGCCGGTACGTCACCCCCGCGATCACGGTGACGCCGCGGTGCCTCAGCTCGGCTCGGTGGATCCATCCGGTGGTGGTGCCGAGGTTGGCGCCGACCTTGCCGGGCTTGCGCTGGAGGAGGTGGACCGCTCGACGCGTGGCTGACTGCCGAGGGGAGCGCAGGCCCCCACCGGTGCGGTACGCGGTGTCGACACCCCAGCGCTGGAAGTAGGCGTCCGGACGGAGGCTCGCCTTGTCTCCTGGATCAGTGAGGTATGCCGCGATGTCGAAGCCGATGCCGCCTGCTCCGATGATCGCCACCCGTCGTCCCACCGGGGTCCGCCCGTGCAGCACGTCCCAGTAGCTGACGACCTCCCGGCGGTCGCCGCCCGGTATCTCCGGAACGCGGGGGGTCACACCCGTCGCGATCACGATCTCGTCGTAGGAGCCGGCCTTGAGGTTCTCGGCGGTGACGTGCGTGCCCAGACGGACGTTCACTCTGTGTGCGGCGAGCTGGACGCGGAAGTAGCGCAGGGTTTCGTCGAACTCCTCCTTGCCGGGAACCCGCCGGGCGAGGTTGAGCTGGCCACCGATCTCGTCAGCGGCCTCGAACAGTGTGACGTCGTGGCCGCGTTCGGCGGCGGCCACCGACAGCGCCAGACCGGCGGGCCCGGCCCCGATCACCGCCAGTCTCTTGCGGCGGCGGACGGGGGTGAGTACCAGTTCTGTCTCATGGCAGGCCCGCGGGTTGACCAGGCAGGAGGTGACCTTCTTGCTGAGTGTGTGATCGATGCATGCCTGGTTGCAGGCGATGCAGGTGTTGATGGTGTCGGTGTGTCCTGAGCGCGTCTTGGTGAGGAAGTGCGGGTCCGCGAGGAACGGCCGGGCCATCGAGACCATGTCCGCGCAGCCGTCGGCGAGAAGCCGCTCCGCGACTTCGGGGGTGTTGATGCGGTTGCTGGTCACCAGTGGGACGGAGACCGCGCCCATGAGTTCCTTGGTGACCCAGGAGAAGGCGGCGCGGGGTACCAGGGTGGCGATGGTGGGAACGCGGGCCTCGTGCCAGCCGATCCCCGTGTTGATGATCGTGGCGCCCGCGGCCTCCACCGCCTTGGCGAGCGTCACAACCTCGTCCAGGGTGCTGCCACCGGGCATGAGGTCGAGCATCGACAGCCGGTAGACCAGGATGAACTCGGATCCGACGCGTTCGCGCACCCTGCGCACGATTTCCACCGGGAAGCGTATCCGGTTCTTGTAGGAGCCGCCCCAGCGGTCGGTGCGGTGGTTGGTCGCGGCGGCGATGAACTCATTGATCAAATAGCCTTCGGAGCCCATGATCTCAAGGCCGTCGTAGCCGGCCGCCTTGGCGAGTCCAGCCGCCCGGACGAATCCCTCGATCGTCTCCTCGACCTCGTCGTCGGCCAGCGCGCGCGGCGTGTACGGGCTGATCGGGGCACGGATCGCGCTTGGGGCGACCAGCTCGGCATGGTGGGCGTATCGGCCGACGTGCAGCAACTGGAGCGCGACCCGGCCGCCCTCCTTGTGCACCGCCTCGGTGATGAGTGTGTGCTGCTCGGCTTCGGCCTCGGTCGTGAGCTTCGCGCTGCCGAGAGCGGACCCGCCTCGTTCGTCCGGCGAGATCCCGCCGGTGACGATGAGCCCGACTCCGCCCCGGGCCCGCTCGGCGTAGAAGGCGGCCATCCGCTCGAAGCCACGCTCGGCCTCCTCCAGGCCGAGGTGCATCGAGCCCATGAGCACACGGTTGGGAAGCACGGTGAACCCGAGATCGAGCGGGCTCAGCAGGTGCGGGAACTCGTTCATCGGTACGGCTCCTTCATCGCTGTGTGCCATCAGTTCTAGAGGCCCACCCGCTTTTTTGCAACTTGTTGCATAAGATGGGGTCGGCGCTCCTCGCATCGGCTCGCTCGTCGGCTCAGGCGCGTGAGGCCCGCGATCCGCTCGGTGGCGTCGCGGAAGCCACCAGCTCGTCGAACGCCGTGTACGCGGCCTTCTCCAGCCGGCCCCGGAGCTGCCGGTAGATGTCCGAGGACTTCGCCGACGGCCAGTCCGCGGGCAGGTGCCGGGCGGGCAGACCGGGATCGGTGCGGAGCAGGTGCAGCCAGTCGGCGGTCAGGGAGGTGAGCTGTGTGGCCGCGTTCCCTTCCGGTGTCCGGCTCGTGCTCCACCTCCGCTGGAAGTGGTCGTGCTCGGCACGCAGAGCCGTCAGGTCCCAGGCGCGTTCCACGAAGGCCGCCATGGGTGTGGAGGGAAGGGGCTGGGCGAGGAATCCGCCCGACTCGGCCACGGCCTCGGCCAAAGGGGTCCCTGACACCACCCGGTCGAGGTCGGCGCGGCCCGGTGCGATCCACAGCCCGTCGCGCAGACAGCCGAAGCCGGCCCACACCAGGCGGGCCCGCAGCTGATCCCGCACCTCGCGGCGGGACTCGGGCAGGGAGAAGGTGAACAGCGTCCAGGTGTCCTCGGAAGGTGTGAACGGAGTCCGTGAGCGCACCCGCTCGCCCGCGTCGCGGAGCATCCGCTCCGCGCTGCCGGTCAGGCCGAAGAGCGCCGTCCGCCCCTCCTTCCGCTTCTCCAGCAGGTCCTTGTCGACCATGCGGCTCAGCGTCGCGCGCGTCGCCATCTCGCCGACCCCGAGATTCCCCAGGAGGTGGATGAAGACCCGGGACGCCACCGGCTCGTCCCGCCGGTCCACGACAAACGTGCCCAGGAGGGCCAGCAGTAACTGCTGCGGGCGCCTTCGATGCCCGGCCATCGCCTCGGCCCCCGTGCCCGCCATGAACGCACCCTTCCGCCGCCCGGCAGTGATCCCGTCGGATGCACTGTGCCACGGAAGACTTCGAGGGAAATAGTTAACACTTCATTGACGCGCGTGAAGTAAGTGTCTAGCTTTCTTTTCATCCTCCTCTCTCTCAGGAGCCGACGTGATCTATCGCAGTCACATCTCCGGACTCAGCGTCCCGAGTGCGCACCTCTCTGACCATGTGCTTGCCGGTGCGTTCTCCCGAGAGGACAAGACCGCGCTCATCGACGCGGACACCGGCGAAGAACTCACCTACGGCGAACTCGTACGGCACACGGACCGCGGCGCGAACGGTCTCAGCGCGGCAGGCGTTCTGCCGGGTGACGTCGTCGCGGTCATGAGCCACAACCAGCCCAGATTCGCTGTGGCCCTCCACTCCGTGCTCCGGGCCGGGGCGGTGGTCTCGCCGCTCAATCCTGTGCTGACGACGGAAGAGATCGTCAGACAGCTCAAGGATTCGCGGACGCGCGTGCTCATCGTCGCGCAGGCCTTCGCCGAGAAGGGGATCGAGGCGGCTCAACAAGCCGGGGTGGACATGGTCTTCGTCCTCGGCTCCCATCCGCACCGCGGATCCTGGGACGATCTCGTGGCAGACGCCCGGCCGACACCACCGGCGTTCACCTGCGATCCCGCTCACGCGCTCGCCTTCCTCCCGTACTCCAGCGGGACCACGGGCACGTCGAAGGGTGTGATGCTGACGCACCGCAACGTAGTCGCCAATCTCGAACAGCTCAGGCTCAGTTGGCGTACGAACGAGGACGACGTGCTGTGCGCCGTACTCCCCTTCTTCCACGTCTACGCCCTGACCGTCCTCCTCGGCGCCGCACTACGCGTCGGCGCGACCGTTGTCACCCTGCCGCGCTATCGGCTCCGTGCCTACCTGGGCGCCGTCCAGCGCTACGGCGTCACCCGGGGCCACCTCGCCCCGCCGATGATTCTCGATCTCGCCCAGGCGGCCGAAGTCGACGAGTACGACCTGTCCGCCATGCGGGGAGCCGTGTCCGGAGCCGCTCCCCTGGACGAAGGTCTGGCAGCCGCCGCCGAGGAGCGCATCGGATGCCTGATCCGCCAGGGGTATGGAATGACCGAAACCAGCCCCGCCACGCACTGCGCGTACGACGAGGACTTCGCGGAGACGCCCCCCGGCTCCGTCGGCCGACTGCTGCCGGCGACCGAAGCCCGGCTGGTCGACCCGCTCAGTGGCGAGGACGCACTGCCCGGAGAAGCCGGGGAATTGTGGATACGTGGCCCGCAGGTGATGGCCGGATACCTGGCCGACCCGGAAGCGACCGCGGCGACTTTCACCGACGACTGGCTGCACACCGGCGACATCGCCCGGATCGACGAACAGGGCCGCTTCTTCATCGTCGACCGGCTCAAAGAACTGATCAAGTACAAGGGCTACCAGATCGCGCCCGCGGAACTTGAGGCCGTACTGCGCACCCACCCCGACATCGCCGACACCGCCGTCGTCCGGATGCCGCATCCGACCGGCGGCGAGGCACCGAAGGCGTTCGTTGTGGCCAAGCGACCGATCGACCCCCAGGACCTGCTGGACTGGGTGGCCGCCCGTGTCGCTCCCTACAAACGCGTCAGGGCCGTCGAGTTCATCGACGCGATCCCGAAGTCACCAGCCGGGAAGGTCCTGCGCCGCAGGCTCAACAACACCTGACGCGAGCGCACCACCGCCCCGCCGGGCGATGGTGCCGGGGCCTGTCCTCGAAGCCGCGCGTGCGTGCCGGGTGCCGCCGGGCAGGCGGGACTTCGAGGACAGGCCCGAGACCATCTGCCGATGCCGACCCGGCTCGGGCTTGTGGGATGGCGCGTATGGGGCGGCCGAAGGCCGAGTTGATCCTGTCGGACGAGGAACGGGTTCGCCGGGCCGGGTGACATGCCACGGCCCGGCGGCCCGGAACGTTCACGGATGAGCAGGTCGCCGCGGTGGCCATCAGGGCGCCGGAGTCGACGCCGAAGCGCGCCACACACTGGTCCACCCGGGCAATGGCCGAGGAGCCGGGCGTGTCGCGGCGGTCGACCGTATCGCTGATCCGGCGGGCCCTCGGGCCTGCGACTGCACCGCTCCGCTCCGCTCCGCACCCGGACGTTCGGGCCGGCCGGCCAGGCATCCGGCAGTCCGCCGGCGCCCCCGGGGTCGTCGGGCGGGCCGTGTGAAGCGCTCCCGTATCGAGTCCGCCGCGGGTGGATGTACCTGCACGGCAAAGGGTCGCGCCCGCTACCGGGTCGCCTCACCGTCGCGCACCGGCGTCTCGATTCGGGCAACTTCGCAGTGCCCGAAGCCGGGGCAGAGCATGCGAGGCGGACGCCGGTCAGGAGCGGGTCAGGACCGGCCTGGTGATCGGCCGGTCCTGACGCGCCTGCCGCATGCGGGCCCGGCCGCCGGGTGGGCCCGCATGCGGCAGCGTGGGGAAAACAGGGGTGAATGATGGCGGCGGCGGGCACGATCAGTGAAGTACCGGAACGTCCTCGCCGACGAGGTCCCGGCCCACGATCTCTTTCATGATCTCCGTGGTGCCCCCGTAGATGGTGGTGACACGGGCGTCCGCGTACGCGCGGGCGATCGGGTACTCCCGCATATAGCCGTAGCCGCCGTGGAGTTGGAGACAGCGGTCGATGGTGCGGTTCTGCAGTTCGGTGGCCCACCACTTCGCCTTGGCCGCATCGACGGCGGTCAACGTCTCCTCGTTGAGGGCGAGCACACAACGGTCCACATAGGCGCGGGTCACGTCGATCTCCGTCGACAGCTCGGCGAGCGCGAACCTGGTGTTCTGGAAGTCGGCCACGCGCCGGCCGAAAGCCCTCCGCTCCTTGGTGTACGCGAGTGTCCAGGAGAGGGCGGCCTCGGCCGCGGCCAGGCCGTAGTACGCGATGGACATACGTTCCTTCGGCAGCCGTTCCATCAGGTGCCGCAATCCGGCTCCCTCCACGCCCAGGAGGTTGTCCGCAGGGAGACGTACGTCGTCGAAGAACATCTCGGACACGTCCTCACCCCGCTGCCCCAGCTTGTCCAGGTGGCGGCCGCGCACGAAACCCGGTGTCCCGTTCTCCACGAGGAACAGGCTGAACTCCCGCTCGCCGGTCCGGGCGAAGGTCACCACCACATCGGCCCGGCCCCCGCTCGTGATGAAGGTCTTGCTGCCGTTGAGGACCCAGTGGCCGCCGTCGCGCACCGCATTGGTGCGGATGCCGCGCAGGTCACTTCCGGCGTCCGGTTCGGTCATGGCGATCGCGCTGCGGAGTTCACCCGAACACAGCCGGGGCAGCAACCTCTTCTTCTGCTCCTCGGTGGCGAGATCGACGAGATACGGGCCGACGAGATCGTCGAAACCTCCCAACGCGGCGTTCACCGCGGCCGCGCCCGCCTGCGCGAGTTCATCCATGATCACACAGCGGAACCGGTAGTCGCGGGCGCCGCCGCCGCCGTACATCTCGGGTACCGAGAGCCCGAGGAGTCCCAGCTCGCCCGCCCTGGACTGCAAACTCGGTTCGATACGGCCCGCTTGCTCCCACTCCTCCACATACGGGGAGATCTCGTGCCGGACGAACTCTTCGACCATGGACCGGAAGTGCTCATGGTCCTCG
>NZ_JARJHW010000362.1:0-415 GCF_040560175.1 Streptomyces panacea | reverse complement strand
CGCAGCCGTGTCGTCGTTCGGGCTCAGTGGAACCAATGCCCACGTGATCGTCGAGGAAGCCGTCCCGGTCGAGGAAGAGGCTGTGGAGCGGCTGGAGTTGCCGGTGGCTCCGGTGGTGGTGTCGGGGAAGACCCCGGCGGCGCTGGAGGCGCAGATCGGCCGCTTCGGCGAACTGGTCGCGAACGGCGACCCGCTGGACGTCGCGTACTCGGCCGCGACAGGGCGTGCTGTTCTTGAGCACCGAGCGGTGCTGGTGGGTCCCGAGACCGTGATCGGCTCGGTCACCGAGGGCAAGGTGGCTTTCCTGTTCACGGGGCAGGGGAGTCAACGCCTGGGTATGGGGCGGGAGTTGTACGAGACGTTCCCGGTGTTCGCGGGGGCGTTCGACGAGGTGTGTGCGGTTCTGGATCCCGCC
>NZ_JARJHW010000361.1:0-415 GCF_040560175.1 Streptomyces panacea | reverse complement strand
GGCAGCCATCTCCTCCTTCGGAATCAGTGGGACGAACGCCCACGTCATCGTTGAAGAAGTCGTCCCGGTCGCTGAAGTGGCTGTGGAGCGGCGGGAGTTGCCGGTGGCTCCGGTGGTGGTGTCGGGGAAGACCCCGGCGGCGCTGGAGGCGCAGATCAGCCGCTTCGGCGAACTGCTGCGGGAGGCGGACGCGCTCGACGTGGCGTACTCGGCCGCCACCGGCCGGGCCGCGCTGGAACACCGCGCGGTGCTCATCGGGTCCGAGACGGTCACGGGCGAGACCGGTGTGGGCAAGGTGGCTTTCCTGTTCACGGGGCAGGGGAGTCAACGCCTCGGTATGGGGCGGGAGTTGTACGAGACGTTCCCGGTGTTCGCGGGGGCGTTCGACGAGGTGTGTGCGGTTCTGGATCCCGCT
>NZ_JARJHW010000360.1:0-639 GCF_040560175.1 Streptomyces panacea | reverse complement strand
TATTCACGACACTGCATGATCCAGATATGGATTCGGTCGAATCCCTGGGCGCTTTGTCTCCATCATCGTCAAGGACATCAAGCTCCCGCTCAGCGGTATGGATCGCGTCAAAGACCATAGGAGGAAGCTGGGCGGACTCAACGGCTGTCGCGGGTGACCCACCCGTCCCACCGCCGTGTTGTCTCGGTTCCGTGATACCACGGGAATAGGCGTCGGTGATCCGAGCCGACGCGTATTCCACACTCATGAAAGTTCCCCACTCATCAAGCAGTGGAAATCGACGTGATCGCCGCGATCCCCGACGTCCCGGATCTTCTCCGGGGTGTTCCGGCCAGTCGCGGTCGGTCACCTCATCACCCCACCGCTCGCTCCCGGACTGTCAAATCCAGGACCGGCCGTCGGAGATGGGTCGTGGTCTCGGACATAGACGGTGACTCGCGCCCCGTTGACACGGGTTGTTCCGTACTCGCGGAAGTAGCGGCGCAAGGTACTTGTTTTCGCTTCTTCCTGCGGGTTGCCCGGCGAGTGCGCACCCACCGCGCGGACCGCGACGATCCGGTCGGATTCCAGCACGCGTGCCGCGATATCCTGGGCGGGAAGCTCGACACCGGCAAGTGTGCTCAACGAAACGGGATCCTG
>NZ_JARJHW010000036.1:0-47579 GCF_040560175.1 Streptomyces panacea | reverse complement strand
ACCAGGAGCGGCAGGAACTCCAGCAGTCACACCGGCGTGGGTGTACGGCGGCCTCGGGCGGTCCACGCGTCCCCCGCCGAGCGGGCCGAGCGAGGGAAGGCGGCGCGCAAGATCGCGCCGAGGTCGAGTCACGCCGGGTTCGAGGCGGGCCGCGACCGGCCCGACCCGGTGTCGGTGGTCGACGCGCAGTCCCAGAGCCGGGTCCCGGAGCTGGTGCCCATCCGGTACGGGCGTATGACGGAATCGCCTTTCCGTTTCTACCGGGGCGCCGCCGCGATCATGGCGGGTGATCTGGCGGCCACCCCGGTTTCCGGCATCAGGGCCCAGCTCTGCGGCGACGCGCATCTGATGAACTTCCGGCTCCTCGGCTCGCCCGAGCGCCGGCTGGTCTTCGACATCAACGACTTCGACGAGACGCTGCCGGGCCCGTGGGAGTGGGACGTCAAACGGCTGGCCGCCAGCCTGGTGATCGCCGGACGGGAGAACGGCTACTCCGCGAAGGAGCGGTCCATGATCGTACGGGCGGCCGTACGGTCCTACCGCGAGCGCATGCGCGTCTTCGCCGGAATGGGCAATCTCGACGTCTGGTACACCCGCGCCGACATGGAGGAGATCCAGCCGCTGGCCGACCGGCGGCTCGGCGGGAGGGGCCGGGAGCGGCTGTCGAGGTCGATGACGAAGGCGCGCAGCCGCGACAGCCTCCAGGCGTTCGAGAAGCTGACCCGCACGCGCGACGGGGAGCGCCGCTTCGAGGCCGACCCGCCGCTGGTCGTGCCGCTCGACGACCTGCTGCGGGGCGGGCAGCACGACACGTTCGCACGCGAGCTCCACAAGCTGGTCGACCGGTACGGCAGGAGCCTGTCCACCGAGCGGAGGCAGCTGCTCCGGCAGTACCGCGTGGTGGACATCGCCCGCAAGGTCGTCGGCGTGGGCAGCGTGGGCACGCGCTGCTGGATCCTGCTCCTGCTGGGCAAGGACGAGACGGATCCGCTGATCCTCCAGGCCAAGGAGGCGGACCACTCGGTACTGGCCGAACACGCGGGCGCCAGCGAGTACAGCAACCAGGGGCAGCGCGTCGTCGCCGGGCAGCGGCTCATGCAGGCGGTGGGCGACGTCTTCCTCGGCTGGGACCGGGTGCGCGGGCTGGGCGGGCATCAACGGGACTTCTACGTAAGGCAGTTGCACGACTGGAAAGGCATCCTGACACCTCAGGACATGATTCCCAACGGGATGCGGGTCTTCGCCGAACTGTGCGGCGCGACGCTCGCCCGCGCCCACGCCCGCTCGGGGGACCGGATCGCCATCGCCGCGTATCTGGGCGGCGGCCCCACGTTCGACAACGCGCTGGCCGACTTCGCGGAGAGCTACGCCGACCAGAACGAGCGCGACCACGCGGCCCTGGTGACCGCGGTGAGGACGGGGCGGGTGACGGCCGAGGCGGAATGACTCCGCCCCCGCAATCCCGCAGGTGCGAGCCGATACGCCGGATCCGTCTCGGATGTACTGTCTGATGTCGATGTGGAGGGCCGCACCTGCGGACAGGGGGCGGGGCTGTGGCGGTGCTGGTGGTGGAGCACGTACCGGGGGAGGGGCCGTACGCGATCGGCGCCGCGCTCGGCGCGGCCGGGCTGCGGATACGGCTCTGCCGGGTGTGGGCGGGCGATCCGCTGCCCGAAAGCCTGGTCGGGATCGAGGCGTTGGTCGTGATGGGCGGCCCGACGGCCGCGCACAGTGACGAGGGCTTTCCTACCCGCGGCGCCGAACTCGCCCTGCTGCGTGCGGCGTTGGCCGCCGAGGTGCCCGTGCTGGGGGTGTGCCTGGGCGCGCAGCTGCTGGCCGTGGCGGCGGGAGGCTCCGCTCGTACGGGCTCGGGACTCCAGGTGGGATGGGGCGAGGTACGCACCGGGCCGCCGGCCGCCACGGATCCGCTGCTGGCGGGGGCGCCCGAGCGGCTGGGGGTGCTGCACTGGCACGGCGACACCATGGACCTGCCGGACGGGGCGGTCCTGCTGGCCTCCTGCGACCGCTATCCGGTGCAGGCGTTCCGGGTGGGCGGCGCCGCGTGGGGGCTTCAGTTCCATCTGGAGGCGGACGAGGCGACCACGGATGTCTTCGTGGCCGCGTTCCCGGCGGACGCCGCCACCGTTCCCGGCCTGCGGGAGGACACCCCGGCCGCACTGGCGGCGCTGGCCCCGCACCGGGACCGGATACTGGAGCGGTTCGCCGCGCTGGTGGCCGACCGCGCCGAGCACACCGCGAGCCGTACGTTCTTCACCCCGAAGGCGGACCGCTGGGAGGCGCGCTTCGCCGCCGACACCCCGGCGTACGTGTCGGCCGTCGCCCGCATGGGACTGCGGCCGGGACAGACCGCGCTGGACCTGGGCTGTGGCACCGGACGCGTCCTGCCCGCGCTCCGTGGGGAAGTGGGGGACAGGGGCACGGTCCTCGGTGTGGACGTCACCCCCGCCATGCTCGCCGCGGCGGCGCGCGAGGGACGCGGTGGCGGCCCGGCCCACCTGCTGCTCGCCGACTGTCTCCGGCTGCCGCTGCCGTCGCGGACGGTCGACGGCATCTTCTCCGCCGGGCTCCTGGACCATCTCGCCGAACCGTCCGCCGCGCTGCGCGAGTGGGCGCGCGTCGTGCGACCGGGCGGCACCCTGCTGCTCTTCCACCCCTCGGGCCGCACGGAACGCGCCGCCCGCCACGGCCGCCTGCCCAGCCCCGCCGACCCCTTGGCCGAGCCGAACCTGCGGCCGATGCTGGACGCCGGCGGCTGGCGGCTGGACCGCTACGAGGACGCCCGCGCGTACTTCCTGGCCCGCGCCGTCCGAACCGTCTGACGGCGCAGCGCCGCGCCCTCGGCCACCGCCGGTGTGGAACCGGCGGGGGCGGTGTCCACCTGTGTGGAGCGTGTGACGTGGTGCCTGGCGGACGTACAGGTAGTAGGAGAACGTGCCGGGGCGACCTCGCGGCTGTACTGGCTGAAGCCCTCGTGGACGTACTGCTGCCCGGCGTCGACGCACGTGGACCCGCTGCTGTACGTGCCGATGCACAGCCAAGGGGCGGCGGCCTCGGCCGAGGCGCCGACCCTGCCTGTTAGGCTGTCTGGCAGCGAAGGGGAGTAGTCCCGAGAACCGCTGGTCGACACACTGGACGCCTTAGGGCGCCCCGGCCACCGGGCCACCGCATACTCTGCGGGGCGGACGAGACCTTCGGCCAAGGCATGATCCGGCCCGCACTTCTGTGGGGGTCATCCATCGTGCCGGGTCGAGTGGTTCTTCCCGTCGCCCTCCGGGTGCCGTACGAGCTGACGGCCCGGCCCCGGCAGAGAGCAAGAGAATGACCTTCGACCCCCTGGCGATCCTCACCGCCTTCGGGCTGATCTTCCTCGCGGAGCTCCCCGACAAGACCATGTTCGCCTCACTGGCCATGGGCACCCGGATGAGGCCGCTGTACGTGTGGTTCGGCACCTCCACGGCCTTCATCGTGCACGTCGTCATCGCCGTCGGCGCCGGCAGCCTGCTGGGGATGCTCCCGGAGATGGCCGTCAAGCTGGTCTCCGCAGCCCTGTTCGCGTTCGGCGCCGTCGTCCTGCTGCGCAGCGGGGACGATGACGACGAAGACGGCGCGGGCAAGACCGTCACCGGCTTCTGGCCGGTCTACACCACCGCTTTCATGGCCGTCTTCATCAGCGAATGGGGCGACCTCACCCAGATCACCACCGCCAACCTGGCCGCCAGCAACGGCTGGCTGCCCACCGCGATCGGCTCGGCCCTCGCGCTGATGTCGGTCTCCGCCCTCGCCCTGCTGGCGGGCCGCTTCATCGCCCAGCGCGTCCCCCTCAAGACGGTGCAGCGCATCGGCGCGGCGTGCATGGCCGGGCTTGCCATCTGGACGCTGATCGAAGCCTTCACCGTCTGAGCCATCCGATCCGTCCCATCCACCCGATCCGTCCCATCCGCCTGAGATATCCGAGACAACCGATCCGTCCGGGGCCCCCGCCCCGCCGTCAGGGAGACGGCGGCGGCGGGCCCGGCGGCCGGGCCGGCGGCGTCATGGCGGAGGTGGCGGCTGAGCCGAAAAGCTCGTGGTCCGCCAGGACCTCATCGATGACACGGTGCTGGGTGGCCGCCCCCTCCGGGTCGGTGCCGACGGCATCGACCAGGGAGATCAGGGCCTTCCACAGTGCCCATCCCCGGGCTCTCGCCCAAGTGCCCTGGTCCTGACCGACGGTGCGGCGGAACGCGTCACGGCTGTCGCCGGAGAACATCGTCCACGAGATCACCAGATCGCACGCGGGGTCACCGACACCCGACGTACCGAAATCGATGACGGCGGCCAACTCCCCTTTCCGCGCGAGGAGGTTGCCGCTGCTGAGGTCGCCGTGGAACCACACAGGCGGCTCATGCCGGCTCGTGGAGAGGGCGGCCTCCCAGACGGCCGTGGCGCGGCCGGTGTCCACGCGATCGGCGAGCGCGGCCAGGGACCGGCGCGTCTCGTCGTCGTAGTGAGCCGGCGGAGCGCCCCGGTAGAAGCTGTGCGCGCCCGCCCGGGGGCCGTCCGTGGTGTCGATGCGCTGGAGGGCGAGGAGGAATTCGCCCACCGACGTCGCGAAGCGCGTCATGTCGTCGATGCGGTCGGGAGTCGCGGTCGTGCCGTCCAGCCAGCCCCGGACCGACCAGTTGAACGGATATCCCTCCCCGGGCTTCCCCACGGCCAGGACCGGGGGGATGGGCACGGGCAGCGACGGCGCCAGCTTCGGCAGCCACCGGTTCTCCTTGTCGACCGCGGGGGCGTATCCCTCGGCGGTGGGAAGACGCACGGTCATCGTGTCGCCGAGCCGATAGGTCCGGTTGTCCCAGCCGTCCACCTCGACCGGTGTGACGGACAGGCCGCTCCACTGCGGGAATTGGGTCGCGATCAGACGTCCCACCAGCGCCGCGTCGATCCCTGCGCGACCGTCCGTGTACGGGCTCTCAACCATCCCGGGATCATGACTCCGGCCCCGGCCGCCGTGCAAGGCGGTTTCCGGGGTACGGCGACGGCCCGCGCGGTGCGCACCTCGCGTGCCGGGTCATCGGCGGCTTCATCCCCGCTCTTTCCGGAGGGTCTTAGCGGGCTGTCGGACCAGGAGCGGCCACGCCGCCAGCGCCGTGCGCACCGCCGACTTCAGCTTCGTCGGGTGTGCGCCGTCCCGCGCCTCGACGGACAGCCCGTGGAGGACGGTGGCGTAGAAGGCCGCCACTGCGACCACATCCGTACCGGCGGGCAGTTCGCCTTCGTCGGCCGCTCGTCGGAGTCGCTCCTCCAGTGCTGCGACGGTGTCCCGACGCCGCCGCGCCAAGGACTCGCCGACGGCCTTGTTGCGCGCACTGCAATTGGTCGCCGCGAGGACGATCATGCAGCCGTTCGGGGTGTCGGGGTCGGCGAAGGCGTCGATGTTGCCTTGGAGCATGGCCTCGACGGCGCCCCGTGCGGTCGGCGCCTCACGCAGGGCGCGGTCGGTTGCGGAGCCGGTGGTGGTGCCGTACAGCTCGACGGCCTCCTGGAACAGCTGCTCCTTCGAGCCGAACGTGCCGTAGAGGCTGGTGGTGTTGATGCCCATGGCGTCGGTGAGATCGGTGAGTTTGGTGCCTTCGTAGCCGTACTCCCAGAACACCTCCATCGCGCGCCGCAGTGCCGCGGTGCGATCGAAGGTGCGCGGTCTGCCCCGCTCCGCCATCCCTGTCCCCCTTCTCCTTCGACGGCCCCTCCGGGGGAGGGGAGTTGACCGGTGTGTATCGGGCCTGTTAGCTATTTACGCAGCATTCACTACGGAATTCAACTCGCAGGGGGACCAGGCATGTCTCAGCTAGTCGGCAGGACCGCGCTGGTGATCGGAGGGAGCCGTGGGATCGGGGCGGCGATCGCCGAGCGGCTGGCCCGGGAGGGCGCCGATGTCGCCTTCACCTATCTGAACGCCGCGGACCGGGCCCGCGAGGTGGTCGCCTCGGTCGAGGCGGCGGGGCGCAGGGGGCTGGCGGTGCGCGCGGACAGCGGGGATCCCGAGGCTGTCGTGGCGGCGGTCGAGCGTACGGCCTCCGAGTTCGGGTCCATCGACATCCTGGTCAACAACGCGGGTGTCTTCCCCTACGGCCCCTTCCAGGACGTGACGCTTGAGGAGATCGACCGGACGCTCGCCGTCCATGTGCGGGGGGTGTTCGTGGCCACGCAGGCGGCCGTGCGGCACATGGGGCCGGGCGGCAGGGTGATCAGCATCGGCAGTTGCTGGTCGAACCGTGTTCCGGTGCCCGGCGTGACGCTCTACGCGATGAGCAAGTCGGCCCTCAACGGCTTCACCAAGGGCCTCGCGCACGATCTGGCGCCGCTGGGGATCACGGCCAACATCGTGGACCCGGGGCCCACGGTCACCGACATGAATCCCGCCGGGACACCGGAGATCGAGGAGGAACGTC
Source organism: Streptomyces panacea (assembly GCF_040560175.1). Lineage (NCBI taxonomy): Bacteria > Bacillati > Actinomycetota > Actinomycetes > Kitasatosporales > Streptomycetaceae > Streptomyces > Streptomyces panacea. Next base: position 41,124 of record NZ_JARJHW010000036.1, on the reverse strand, counting down.
TGCGGACGGCCACGAAGTCGCTGGGCGCGGCCTCGGACACCGCCGGCGCGGTCGCCTACCTCGCGGGCCCGGACACGGCATGGATCACCGGCACATCCCTCGCGGTGGACGGCGGCTACACCGCCTGACCCAACACAGCGCAACACGCGGTCCGACACACGGCCCGGGACGGCGCCTCCGCCGTACCGGGCCCACCATCCGAACGGTCCGCAGCCACAGCACCGCGGCAACTGGCGCCGCGGTTCCAACAGGAGGCGGCCGGGGCCGTGTTCGGAGTCTCGGGCCGGTCCGGCACCATCGCCCACTAGAGTGAAGCGGTGACCCCCCTGCCGGAGAACCCGCAGCGACCGATCAGCGAAGACGACCGCGACACGGCCGTGCGGCGGCTCCAGGAGGCGTACGCCGAAGGGCACATCTCCCATGAGGAGATGGACGGACACCTCCACACCGCGCTCACCGCCAAGACCCACGACGAGCTGGTCCCGGTACTGGCCTCGCTCCCGGCGGAGAAGGCGGCCACCACATCCACGATCGCCGCCCAGGGCGGCCGGATCAAACGGCGCGGCGCATGGCGGGTACCCCGGAACCTCAAGGTCGAGTCCGCCTTCGGAAGGGTGCATCTGGACCTGTCCCGGGCGGTCGTCGAACACCGGGTGGTCGACATCGAGCTGCAACTCGGCACCGGCAGGGCCAAGATCACGGTGCCTCGCGACGCGATCGTCGAGATCGACGGTCTGTACACCGGTTGGAAGGACACGCGCTACAAGCCCCCACGGCACGCCCGCCCCGGCGGCCCGACGATCCGGATCTCCGGGACGATGGGCTTCGGCCGTTTGAAGATCCGCCACGCCGGCCGCTGAGGCGGCACCATACGTGCGAGTCCCCACGCGGCCCTCACCGGCTCGTCGGCCGACAGACCGAACTTGAGCGCGGCAACTCCCACCTTCCGGCCGCTGCTCCAGAGCCATCGGCCCCTTTCTGGCTCCTTCGGGGCGGACCGTGCGTGCTCGCTCAGAGCGCGATGAGACCCGCGTTCGTCGGCTTGAATCCGCAGGCGTCGAAGTAGAACGCCCGCAGGCCGTCGTCGAAGTCGACGTGCAGCCATTCGCACTTTGCCGCGCGTGCCTCCCTGGCGGCGGTGGCGACGAGTTCGGCTCCGATCCCCGAGCGCCGGAGATCGCCGCTGACCATGGTGTCCAGGATGAACGCGTGGACGTCGCCGTCCCACGCGACGTTGACGAAGCCGACGAGTTCCCCCTTTTCGCCCTCTTCACCCTCGCGCCGCGCGCAGACCCAGCCGAGGCTGTGGCGGTGGACCCGCGTCAGCCAGTCGACGTCCAGGGTCCGGTGACTGAAGCCCTCCGCGTGCAACACGTTGACGGCTGTGTTCTCGAAGTCGCCCCGCCATTCGTACGTGATGGTCATGCCGCGAGCGTAGACCGCCGACTTGGAAGGCGGCGGGCGTCAACGGGCCGTACGTGGGCCGTACATGGGTGAACCTCCGCCGACATCGCGAAGCTTCGGCACCGTCGGCGGCGACCGGCGCCGCGTGGCTTCGCTGGTCGAACCCATCCTGTTCGCCCGCGACATGACCCCGCGCGAGCAGGTGACGCTGGCCGCCGCCTGCTCGGCATCGCAGTGATCTCCACCGTCCCGTCCGCGCTGGGCGCGACCGCACTCGCGATCGGCCTGGCTGCCTGCTGCGACTGGACGGGCTTGCGCCGGACCGGACGGGCCAACCGGGGGGACTGCTGTCCCGTCTCGGCCGGGTGGAGCACGGGGCGAAGCCCCAGAAGGCTCGTACGTCCTGGTGGGAGATCACCGGCAGACCCCTCGTCTGCCGTCTGCCGTCTGCCGGCGGGCGATCGGGCGATCGGGCGATCGGGTGGCCGGACGGCCGGGTCGCGGTCCGTGGCGGTGTCGGCGCGCGCCGGTGTCAGTTACGCAGGTACTGGGTCAGCTGCGTCAGCAGCCGCGCGGCGTCCTGGAGGCTTCGAGCGGTGTTCGCGAAGTCCCCGGCGAGCAGTTCGCCGTTGCCGTGGCCGTCCTCCTCCGCTCCGGACAGCGGAGCGGGGATCCTCGTTCCCCGGTATCCCACCGGCTCCGCGCCGGCGCTCTGCCGGTAGCCGACGAAGTCGCAGGCGCCGGGGTCCGGTGACGCGGCACCGCCGTCGAAGAAACGCACCCTGGACAACTGGGTCTCGTCCTCACCACGGTTGGCGGTGATCCGCAGACGGTAGTGCGGATAGGCCCTCGGGTGGGTGACCTCGAACTCCCTGGTCTGGTGGCGCCCGGGGAAGACCTCGTTTCGCCGGCCGTCCAGTGATGTCCAGTCCCGGCCGTCGAAGGAGCCCTCCAGGACCCAGTCGGACGGATCGCGTTCGGGGACGTCGTTGGCGGAGGTCAGGTTGTAGCCGCTGACGGCGACGGGACCGTCGAAGGTGAAGTGCAGCTCGGGGTCCGACTCGTGGGCGAGCCACTTGCTGCTGTCCCGCAGCTGATTCTCCGCGACCTCGCCGAATGCCGTGAACTCGTCGCTGGCCCGCACCCGGGAGACCCGGTCGGTGATGTCACGCCGCTCGTCGGCCGCCGGGCCGGAGCCCGAAGCGGCGGCGGTGAGCAGGGAGAGCGAGGTGGTGTCACCCAGTCTGTCGCTCCACGTCACACGCTCCACCGGGGCGCCGCCGCTGTCGAGCACCAGCCGCAGGCGCCCTGCCGGAGCCCACACGCCGTCGTGCGACTCCTCGGTGGTGAAATGCCGCACCCCGGCACTTCCGGCACCCTCCGGGTGGGGCAGCTGTCCGGTACGGGTGCCGCGCACCTCACCCACGGAGCCGCCCGCGCTTCGGAAGTGCCCGTGGAAACCTGACATGTCGCTACGAAACGCTATGGACGACTCCGCTCCTGTGGTCTCACGCCATGCCAGCCGGGTGGCGGGCTCCCGCTTGCCCACGTCGTGGCTGCTCTCGCTCCGATCGAGACGGAACAGCAGATCCGGCGCCGGCTGCCAGGTGGTGGCTCCCAAAGGACAATGCTCGGTGGCGAAGGTCCACACAGACTGATCACCCGCCCCGTCTCCGGACTGACGCCGAGCCCGGTCGTCGTGCTCGGCGGATTCCACCGTGACGGTCCCCAGGCGCAGTACGCCGTCGTCCTCCTCGTCGGCGTTGCGTATCTCCAGGATGTTGACACCCGGCCGCAGCACCGCGCCGGGCACGGTCAGCGTGTACTCCCGTACGGTGCCGGACACTTCGTCGGCGGGCAGCCGGAAGCCCTTGACCACCGGCTCGCCGTTCAGCGCGACGTCCATCGGGGCGGCGGCACCCAGCACCGAGATACGCAGCACGGCATCGGCGAGCCTTCACCGTCCGGCACCGCGAAGTCCACCTTGAGGAAGCCTCCGCACGCCACCACGACGTACGACGGGGCGACAACGCAACGGTGTTGACGAACGATGGCGTTCGACATCACGGCGGGCCGGGCGGCGAAATCGGCGAGTACGGGGTCCACTGCGGTTCCTCACATTCGTCCAGGACACCACGCGCGGCCGGGGGCCCGGGCGGTCGTCCGTGTCGTTCCGACATTACTGACCACCTCTGACAACGGGGCCGCTCACCAAGGCAGTTGCCGATCGCCGCGAGTGGGGGGCACTTGTCGTCTGCTCGGCCTCCCGAGTCTCCGGACCGGTGTGCCGGCGTCGAAGGGTGGGGCCGGGGCGTACTCCAGCATCAGCTGGGTCATCTTGGCGGTGTCCTCATCGAGGCCGGCCGGGCAGCGAAGTGCTGGTGGCCGTGGGTGGCTCGGGGGGATTCGGAATCCCCGGGCTGACGGCTGTGACCACACCGACGTCAGTGATCAGTCGGCGACCCGGACAGTGGCATTGATGCCAACCTTCACCGAGTTATCGCCAGGCGGTATTCCGGCAGTTCAGGCCATCCGCGAGGCGTTGGCAGCCAGTCCGTGGTGACGTACGTTGTCGCCATGCACACGGTGGTCGTACTCGCTCTCGAACAGGTCGTTCCGTTCGACCTGGCCACTCCGCTGGAGGTGTTCGGCCGGGTCCGTCTCCCGGATGGACGTTCCGGCTACCGCGTCCGTGTCTGCGCGGCCGACTCCCCGGTGGACGCCGGGCTGTTCCGTATCGACGCGCCGTGGAACCTGGACGCGCTCGCCGCCGCCGACACGATCATCGTGCCGGGCCGCTCCGTCCTGACCCCGGTCCCGGACGACGTCCTGGACACCCTGCGTACGGCGGCCGCCGCGGGGACCCGGATCGCCTCGATCTGTAGTGGAACCTTCACGCTCGCCGCGGCCGGGCTGCTCGACGGCCTGCGTGCGACCACGCACTGGGCCGCCGCCGCGGCCCTCGCCGAGCGATACCCGGCGATCGAGGTCGACCCGGATGTGCTCTATGTCGACAACGGGCAGATCCTCACCTCGGCCGGCGCCGCCGCCGGGCTGGACCTGTGCCTGCACCTGATCCGCCGCGACCACGGCTCGGCCGTCGCCGCCGACGCCGCCCGCCTGTCCGTGATGCCGCTCGAACGCGAGGGCGGCCAGGCGCAGTTCATCGTCCACGAGCAACCGCCGACCCCACAGGGCTCGGTGTTGGAACCGTTGCTGCGATGGCTGGAGGACAACGCGGCGCGCGACATGTCCCTGAAGGAGATCGCCCGGCACAGCGGGATGAGCACACGCACGTTGCTGCGCCGCTTCCGCGAGCAGACCGGGACCACACCGCTCCAGTGGCTGCACCGCGCCCGGGTCCGGCAGGCGCAGTTCCTGCTCGAAACCACGGCACACCCGGTCGACCGGATCGCCGGGCAGGTCGGCTTCGGCTCGCCCACCACATTCCGCGACCGCTTCAAGCGGATCACCGGCGTGAGCCCGCAGGCGTACCGCAACGCCTTTCAGTAGGCCCCGCTGAGCCCGTCCGCGAGGGGCCGCGCACGCCGCCCCCTGCGGACGCACGTCACTCCGCTGCGTGACCTGATCACGCGTATGGGTGACTGCGCTCGGTGCATGTACGAGGCCAAGATCGCTTACATGAAATCCTCCTTGATCCGCCGCGCGTCTGTCGCGGCCCTGGTGCTGGCGACGACGATGGTCCCCGCGGTGGCGGCCCAGTCGGACGACACCGCCGCGAGGCCCGACACCGCCGCGAGGCCCGACGAGGCCGCGAGGTCCGACACCGCCGTGAAGTCCGCGATCGGGGCGAAGGCCCGGCTGCTGGGCGAGAAGATCGTTCCGCGCAAACTCGCCTTCCAGGGCACGACAGTCGGCGGGCTGTCCGGCATCGACCGGAATCCCTGCACGGGCGAATACGTCATGATCAGCGACGACCGTTCGGTCCTTCAGCCCGCCCGCTTCTACACCGCCTCGATCAAGGTGGACGGCGCCGGGGTGCACTCCGTCGACTTCACCGGCACCCACCCGTTCCTCCAGCCGGACGGCTCGGTCTACCCGCCGGCGAGCGCCGGCGACGGCAAGGTCGTGGACCCCGAAGAGGTACGGGTGGACCCGAGGAGCTGCCGGTACTGGTGGGCGCAGGAGGGCGACCGGCCGAGGTCGTCGAGTGCCCCGGTGATCCAGCCGTCGATCCAGTTCGCCGACCGGTCCGGCGCCTACCGCGGCCAACTCCCGATGCCGCCCAACTACGAGATCACCAGGGGCGATCGGGGCCCACGGGCCAACAAGGCGGTCGAAGCGATCACGTTCGGGGACAAGGACCGCGTGCTGACCAGCGCCGTCGAAGGCCCGCTGCTCCAGGACGGCCCGGAACCCACCCTGGAACGCGGTGCCCTGGTCCGCGTCACCCAGCAGAGCCGGGCGGGCGACGTGCTCGCGCAGTTCGCCTACCCCTTGGAGAAGATCTTCGCCGAGTCCGACCCGTCCAGCCCGTGGGCCCCGGACACCGGAGTGCCCTCGATCCTCGCCTTCCCCGAGGACCCGAGCCGCTATCTCGTACTCGAACGTTCGTGGGTGGCGGGCTCGGGCTACAAGATCCGCGTCTACGACGCCACCACCCGTGGCGCGACCGAGGTACGGAACATCGACTCCCTGGTCGGTCAGCGAGTCGTGCCGATGCGCAAGAAGCTCGTCGCGGACTTCCACGACTTGGGCCTGTCCACGGTCGACAACACCGAGGGCATGACCTGGGGTCCGGCACTGCGAGGCGGCGAACGGACGCTGCTCCTGGTCAGCGACGACAACTTCGCCGACGACGGGGTCACCCAGATCGTCGCACTCGGCGTCCGCGACCGCTGACAATCCGGTAACGCCAACGGGGCAACAGCACGTGTCCTGAACGGGCCGAGGCACCGAGCCTCGGCCCGTCGCCGACGTCACGGGGCCCGCCCCCGCCCGCACGCCCGCCAGGCAGCCGGTCGACGCCCGGCGGGGGCAGTTGCTCAACTTGCTGAACGGAGTGCGCGGGCGCACTCCGCGTCCGTCGTGCCGGAGCGTGTCGGAGCCGCCGGTGGGTCGTTGATCGGGTGCGGCCGAACGAATATGCGTCCGGCACGTGTTGTGGCAGGCATCGGGATCAGTTCCCGGGGACGAAGGAGCAGCGATGGGTGTGGAGTTGCGGGTCATGAGCGGCGGCGTGGCCAGGACGGGTGTGGCCAAGGCGGGCGTACGGGCCGCGGTGGTGGGTGCGGTGGCCGGGGCGGCGCTCCTTCCGGCGGGCGCCGCGCAGGCGAGCGTGGTCGGGATCGGGAACGCGGTGTTCGGCAACGGTTGCGCCATCCAGGACCAGCCGGGCGCGCGCTCCGAGGGTGCCACGGTGGCCGGCAGCGGGCTGGGAGGCGGCAACCAGGCCGGTCTGCCGCTGAGTCTGCCGCGTAACCACTGCGGCAGTAGCGGCATCGTCTGCACCGCGCTGTTCCGGTCCAGCGTCTGACCCGAAGGCCAGAGGGTCCGAAGGCCAGAGGGTCCGAAGGTTCGATGTCCGAAGGGCGAGGCGGGCGGCGGGAGATCAGCCGAATGGTGGTGAGGGGCGGCGGCGGGCAGACCTCGGCAGCCGGAGTCGAGGCACGTGCGGTGACGGAGCTTCTGGCACTGAGCGGGCGGGCGTTGCCGCTGCTGAAGGAGTGGGCGGCCGGGGAGCCGGACAGCGGTGTGGCGCGTGCGCTGCTGATGCTGGCGACCGGGGACGGGCTCGGCGACGCCGAGTTGAAGGAGCAACTGGTCGTCGCGCACCGGGACGCGCGGGCCGTGGGGGAGCGGCAGGCGAGCCTCGTCCACGGAGTGTTCCTCCATACCCACCGGCACTACCGGCTCAGCGCCGATCATCTCGTGGCGCACTTTGCCCGTTGGCCCGCCGACGAGGTGGCCGGACTCATGCTGGGCGCCTTCCACGCCTGCGAGGACCCTGCCTACCGCGCGTACGGCGACGCCCTCGTAGAGGAACAAGCGGCGTCGGCCGGCCCGGCCAACTGGCCCTGGATGAGCTGGCTCGCCGCCACCCGGGCGGAGCAGGGCCGGGCGCGGGAGGCCCACCGGCTGGCCGAGCGGGCGCTGACCCTGTACCCGCGCTCGGGCGTGGCCGCGCACGCCCTCGCCCACGCGGAGCACGAGCTGGGAACCGGCCCGGCGTGCGTCGACTTCCTGGACGACTGGCTCGCGGCGGACCCGAGGGCGGTGCAGTCGCGGCACCTGAACTGGCATGCCGCACTCCAGTCGATCGCCTCCGGCGACTTCACCGACGCGCGGCGACGCGCGGACACGGCCCTGACGCGCGGCGATGTGGGGATGCGGGCCGCGGCCAACTGGCGGCTGCTGCTGGCCGGACAGACCCCGGCAGGCCGCTGCGATCTGGACCAGGTACGGCGCCTGCTGACCGAGCCGGGCGGGACGGCGGAGATCTTCCACACCTTCAACCTGGCACTCGCTCTGGCCGTGGAAGCCGCGACCGACGATCTGTACGCCTTGGCCCACCGCGCCGCCGCCGACGAACGCCCCACGTTCCGCGACGTCCTGGCACCCGTGGTTCAGGCGCTCGCGGAGGTCACCGCCGGCCGCCCCCGGACGGCGGCGGACCTGCTGACCGGACTCGGCGCCAAGGCGGAGCAGGTCGGCGGGGTGCGGGTGGAGCGCGAGATCATCCAGGACACCCTCGCCCGCGCGCTGGCCGACGCAGGCGAGGGCGCCCGTGCGGCCCGGTTGCTCCACGACCGCACCACCACCCGCCGTCATCACACCTACGAGGACCTGCTCCTCACCCGCACCACGTCCGTCACGGCGGCCGTGCCCCGCTGAACGCGCCCCAGGGTGGGGCCAGTAGCCGCAGCGGGGCCGGGACGGCTCCGCCTTCTTCCGGGAGATGTTCCATGGCCGTGCCCCAGATGATCGCCGTCTCCCTGCCGGGCAGCGGCACCTCGCTGCTGGCGGACGTCACCGGCGCCCTCGGCTACACCTCGTACGGCACGATGAGCGGCGACCCGGCCGCCGGCGCCGGGCATCCCGGCCCCGGTGAGGTGTACTCCCTGCTCACGGCCGCCTACGGCCCGGACCGGACGGCGCTTCTGCTGGATCCCCGGCACGACCGTGATGCCCTGGAATCCGCCTTCCAGCAGGCGGTCGGCGCCCTGTGGCGGGTGTGGTGGTCCCGCCTGGGCCAGCCCACCACCCACGCCTCACCCGCCGACCCGGACACCGAGTCCCGCCTCGCCCGCCTGCCGGACACCACGCTGCTCACCCTGCTGCCGGGCCGGGGCTGCTGGTACGTCACCGGCCTGGACCTCCACAACACCGACGCGGATTTCCTCCGCACCTGGCACACCCGGTCCCAGCCGCCGATCGTCCACCACCACCGCGACATCCGGGACCGGATCATCAGCCAGATCCGCGCCCTCTCCCAGCCTGTGGACCGCGTCGGCTCCCTTCCCCAGCACCTCATCTACCGCGACATCCTCGCCACCCGGCCCACTCTGGACGACAAGATCACGCTCGCCCTGACGGACCCCGGCTTCCCCGGCATGCGAGAGGCCCACCGCGGCCAGTGGCTGCTCCACCACCCGGCGGTCTGTGTGATCACCCACGAAGAACTCGCCGGCCCCGCCCTCGGTGGCTCCACCGACGCCCGCGCACAGGCCCTCACCCGGCTCCTGCGCGCCACCGGCCATCCCGCCCCGCCCGAGGCGGTCGACATCCCACCGCCACCGTCAGACGCTGCCGCCGACGACCTCGCGGTGGGCATCGGGCGCGAACTCTTCACCTCGGCCCACGAACGTCTGCTCCGCCACCACCACAGCGCCCTGCTGCCTCCCGAACCACCGTGCGCCACACCCCAGAAGGCCGGAACTGGCGTCCCCGCACCGCCGGGCGCGCGAGCGTGATCCCTTACGCGTGGAAGCCGCTGCAGACGATGGACGTGAACTTCTTCGGTCCGCCCTCGACGTGGTAGATCACCACGGTCCAGTCACCCGGATCGTCGCTCACCGGGATCGCGTCGACGGTCCGGGCGTCGAAGTGGGCCCGGAAGTCGTCGGGGTACCTGAGCTTGATGGTGCCGCCCGAGGACCACCGCGAGTAGAGGTCGACGGGCTTGCTGGTGAAGCCGATGCCCTTCCCCGCCGACTTGAGGGGGCGCCCGGTGGTGCGGTCGGTCTCGTGCGGAGGGCGTATCCCGACGGACACGTAGTACGGCGCGGGGCGCTTCCCGCTCCCGGCGGCCTTGGGGCGGAAGGACATCGAGGCGGTGCCCGAGCCGGTGGTGTGCGAGACGGAGGACTGCAATCCCATCGGCGGATAGGAGTCGGCGATACTGGCCAGATCGCAGGAGCCCATGCCCTGGGAGGCCTCTTTCGTATCGTCCGACAGGGTCCAACGGTCCTGCGAGACACGGTCGCTCACGATGTGGTCCGGTGGGCGCTTCGCCGACTCGTCCTTGGCGGCCGGTCCGGACGTGCTCGGCCCGGATGCGCCCGGCACGGACGCGGTGGTCCCGGTGGTGGGCGCCGCTCCGGGATCCTGATCGTCGTCGCCGAGTCCGGGAAGCAGCCAGAACGCCAACGGCACGACGAGCGCCACCGCGCATACCGCGAGCCAGCCCTTGCGACGTCCGGTCCTGGCGGCGGCGGGGGGCGGCTGATGGCCCGGCACGCCGTACGGGGTGGTCTCGTCGTATCCCCAGCGCCCGGTCTCGGCCGGCCGCGCGGCGGACACCGGCTCGGGCTTGGATACGGATACGTGCTCCGGTACGGCTTCGGGCCCAGCGTCCGTGTCGCGGGCCACCGACCGGTAGTGCGCGTCCGCCGCCAGCGCCGAGTCCACCGCGCATCCGGCGATCACGGCTGCCAACTCGGGCCGTTCAGCAGGGTCCTTGGCGACGCATCGCCGGATCAGCGCGGCCAGGTCGTCCCGTACTCCCGTCAGGTCGATGTCCTCGTGCACGGTCCGGTAGCTCACCGCCGAGGCATCCCCGCCTCCGTACGGAGGCCGGCCGGTCGCGGTGTAGGCGATCGTCGCGCCCAGCGCGAAGATGTCCGCCGCCGGGCCGACCTCATTACGGAGGAGGACCTCGGGCGCGGTGTAACCGGGTGTCCCCACGGCCATGCCGACCTGGGTGAGGATCGTCAGCTCAAGCCCCCGGGCGATGCCGAAGTCGATCAGCTGCGGTCCTTGCGGCGCGAGGATGACGTTCTGCGGCTTCAGGTCCCGGTGCGTGACGCCGTGGACATGGACCGTGGCCAGCCCCTCGGCGAGCGCGGCGAACAGCCGCAGCGCGCTCTCCGGCGGAAACGGGCCGCTCGCGCGTACGGCGTCGCGCAGTGTGGGTCCCGGGACGTACTCGGTGGCCAGCCAGTACGGGGACGCGTCGAGCGACGCCTCGATCAACTGAGCGGTGTAGGGGCTCCGTACGGCTTCCATGGTCGCGGCTTCCCGCCGGAAGCGGGCCAGCGACTCCGGATGGTCCCGGATCTCGTCGCGGATCACCTTCACCGCCACCAGCCGGCCGCCGGGTGAACGGCCGAGATACACCTGTCCCATGCCGCCCGCGCCGAGCCGGGCGAGAATCTGCCACACGCCTATTCGCGCCGGATCTTGAGGTCGCAGCTCATCCACCGGCACGACTTTGCCACACCCGGGCATCCGGCGGACTACGAGGGACGAACAAACGCCCTTCGTACCCGCCGTGTTGGCGACACACCGTTTGTGGGCCGCCGGTTCTGACACGGCGGACGATCGTCCCTTGTACTGGACGTACTTGACCGACTCCGACTGCGACGCCAACTGCGACTCCGACGCCGCAGCGAGTGCCGGCCGGACCCCGCTCGCTGATCCGGCCTGAGCCCAAGGACCGGCACCGCGACATGTGTTGGGAGTCGGGACGGGCGTCAGCCGACGGGCGGTGGCGATCCGGGGCGGGGGCGATGGGCCCGGACGTCCACGGGACGTCCGTCGGGATCGCGGGCTGTCATCGTCCACTGCGTGGGCAGTGTCTCGATCGGTCCGGCCGGCCACCCGGCATCCAGGATTCGTTCGCGGACTTCACAGAGTCGCGCGTACGTTCCCACGCGCAGCCCCCATCCCGCCCTGCCGAGGGGGTCGAGACCCGTGGTGGCGGCGGTAGCGGTTTCGACGATCATCAGGTGGTCGTCCCCGCCGACGTCGATGACTGCGAACCGAGGATCAGCGGCGGTCGCGGCGCGTTCGAAGGCGAGCGTCGCGCCGAGCAACTCCGTGTAGTACGTCACGAGTCGGTCGAGGTGGGTCGTGGACAGAGTCAGGTGGTTGATTCCGAAGAGATCGGTCATGGTCGGCCAACCGTAGTGCCACCCGCCGGACGGCTCCCGGAGCGAGGCGGCGCGGCAGCGCGATCGGGACGGGGTCGCAACGCCCCACGTATCAGGGCGGGTTGGACGTCGAGTTCGCTCGCGGTCGAAGCCGGGCGAGAGTCCTTTTCCATCCACTGGGCGACGTCGGAGCGTCTGTTCCGCCGCGCTCGCGATGGCACGCACCACAGCGCCCACGCCTTTACGCGACAACCTGTCGTAAACATTACGACAGGTTGTCGTAAAAGAGAGCCGTGAAGACCCCTGGCGGACACACGGCACCGCCGCACCTCTCCCCGGCCCACTTCACGGCGGTGGGGGAGAGGTGCGGCGCCACCGGCGGTTCAGATGTCGCGGAAGATCTCGATCTGCGCGCCCACCGAGTTCAGTCGCTCCGCCAGATCCTCGTAACCGCGGTTGATCACATAGACGTTGCGCAGCACCGACGTGCCGTCCGCCGCCATCATCGCCAGCAGCACCACCACCGCGGGACGCAGCGCCGGCGGGCACATCATCTCCGCGGCGCGCCAGCGGGTCGGGCCTTCCACCAGGACCCGGTGCGGGTCGAGGAGTTGGAGCCGGCCGCCGAGGCGGTTGAGGTCCGTCAGGTAGATGGCGCGGTTGTCGTAGACCCAGTCGTGGATCAGCGTGGTGCCCTGTGCGACGGCGGCGATCGCCGCGAAGAACGGCACGTTGTCGATGTTCAGCCCCGGGAAGGGCATCGGGTGGATCTTGTCGATCGGCGACTCCAGCTTCGAGGGCCGTACGGTCAGATCCACCAGCCGGGTACGGCCGTTGTCCGCCGGGTACTCGGGCGTACGGTCGTGGTCCAGGCCCATCTCCTCCAGCACCGCGAGTTCGATCTCCAGGAACTCGATCGGCACCCGGCGGATCGTCAGCTCGGACTCGGTGACCACCGCGGCGGCGATCAGGCTCATCGCCTCGACCGGGTCCTCGGAGGGGGAGTAGTCGACATCGGTGTCGATGCTCGGCACACCGTGCACGGTGAGCGTGGTGGTGCCGACGCCGTCGACCCGTACCCCGAGCGCGTCCAGGAAGAAGCACAGGTCCTGGACCATGTAGTTCGACGACGCGTTACGGATGACGGTGACGCCGTCGTGCCGGGCGGCGGCCAGCAGCGCGTTCTCCGTGACCGTGTCCCCGCGCTCGGTCAGCACGATGGGCCGGTCCGGCGACGTCGAGCGGTCGACCACCGCGTGGTACAGCCCCTCGGTCGCCGTGATGTCCAGACCGAAACGGCGTAGCGCGATCATGTGCGGCTCGATCGTGCGCGTACCGAGGTCGCAGCCACCCGCGTACGGCAGCCGGAAGTTGTCCATGCGGTGCAGCAGCGGGCCGAGGAACATGATGATCGAGCGGGTGCGGCGCGCGGCGTCCGCGTCCATGGCGGCCATGTCCAGCTCCGCCGGCGGCGCGATCTCCAGATCCATGCCGTCGTTGATCCAACGGGTGCGTACGCCGATGGAGTTGAGCACTTCGAGGAGCCGGTAGACCTCCTCGATACGCGCCACCCGTCGCAGGACCGTACGGCCCTTGTTGAGCAGCGAACCGCAGAGCAGCGCCACACAGGCGTTCTTGCTCGTCTTGACGTCGATGGAACCGGAGAGCCGGCGTCCGCCGACCACGCGAAGGTGCATCGGCCCCGCATATCCGAGCGACACGATCTCACTGTCGAGCGCCTCACCGATGCGCGCGATCATCTCAAGGCTGATGTTTTGGTTGCCGCGCTCGATGCGATTCACGGCGCTCTGGCTGGTGGCCAGCGCATCCGCAAGCTGTGTCTGAGTCCAGCCCCTGTGCTGTCGGGCGTCACGGATGAGCTTGCCGATGCGTACGAGGTAGTCGTCTGCCATGGCGAAAGGCTATCTCATATGTGAGATGAGAGAGTGGTTGAGGTCCGCCATTCGTGGAGCCCCGGCCGAGGCTCACACGCGAGCCTCGCACTCCATCCTGACCCGACGCGACCGCCCCGGCGAGCGGAGTACGGCCGGACGGGTGGCGCGCCCCGGATCAGTGGCCGCGGCGCTTCTTCGTGGTCTTGCGCCAGCCGAACGGGCCGGGCAGATCCATCGAGGTCGTCCGTCGGCCGGTGCTGCTCGTGGTGTGCTTCGGGCCGTTCTTGCTGCCGCTGGTGATGGACCACGAGCGCTTGTTGATGTTGAGGCGTACGCCCGGCAGGATCCGGAAGCTCTTACGGAAGGTGATCGGCACGGTGTTCTCCTCAAGTCGGCCTCGGTGGAGCCCTGTCGGGAGTACGGGTTACCCGTGGGTCCTCATGCATGTGTGCCGGCAGTGACATTGAAGGAGAGTCACCTGACGTACGGGAGCAGGCTCCGATCTAGGACGGGAACTGGCCTAGATGGGGACTAGCGTGGCCGTATGGAAACGATCGGCGGAGTAGAGATCCTCGCGTTCGGGGACGGCGCCGAGCTGGAGGCGTGGCTCACGGACCACCACACGCTCCAGTCCGGAATCTGGTTGAAGATCGGCAAGAAGAACTGCCGTCAGGTTGCGCTCAGTTACCTGGACGCCGTCGAAGTCGCCCTCTGCTTCGGCTGGATCGACGGCCAGGCGAAGTCGTACGACGCGGACCACTACCTCCAGAAGTTCACACCGCGTCGGCCGAGGGGCGTGTGGTCGAAGGTGAACGTCGGACGGATCGAGACCCTGATCGAGGCCGGGCGGATGCGCGAGCCGGGTCTCGTGGAGGTCCGGGCGGCGCAGGCGGACGGCCGGTGGGACGCGGCGTACGAGTCGCAGAAGAACGCGACCGTGCCGCCCGATCTCACCGCCGCGCTGGAGGGCCGTGAGCGGGCGCGGCAGGCTTTCGAGCGGCTGGACAAGTCGGCCCGATACCGCGTCCTGCTGCGGCTGATGACCGCACGGACCCCGGAGGTCAGGGCGGCCAGGCTCGCGCGAGCGCTCGCCACCCTGGAGTCGGACACGCCCGAGGGGTGAGCCCCGCAGGCAGGTGGCGGCCGGGAGCGCCGGCCCCCGTCGGCCGTCAGCCCTGGGCCGTCGGCCTGATCGCGAGTTCGTTGACGTCGGCCTCCGGACGGCTCCGGGGGCCCGGCCCGGCGGCGCGCCGCGACGTACGATTTGCCCCATGAGCGGTTCCGGACCGGGCGAATTCCTGCGGGCCCGGCGCGCCCGGCCGAGGCCCGCCGACGTGGGAATGCCCAGCTCCGGAGTCCGCCGGGTCGCCGGGCTGCGGCGCGCGGAGGTCGCCGTACTCGCCGGGGTCGGCGCCGACCACTACGCCCGTCCGGAGCAGCGCCGGGAACGCAGCCCCTCCGGCCCGGTGATCGACGCCCTCGCCCACGCCCTGCGACTCGACGGGGACGCCGTCGGCCACGCCCACCGCCCGGTCGGCACCTGCTCGTCGGCACCCGCGCGTCGGCACCGCCGGGCCGGGCGGTCCGGATGTCGACGCGCTCGCGCTGCTCGGCTCGCCGCGTGCCGTACGCCAGGCGAAGTGGCGCACGTCACCGCGGCGAGTGGGCCGCGTATGTCGAGATCGACGCCCGCCGACCGACTCCTTCACGACAGACGAACAGCAGCACTCTCGGAACCGAAGCACCGAAGAACCGACACCACCGAAGCACCGACAGCACCGACAGCACCACCGAGCGTCGAAGGAGCACTCTCATGACGGTCACCGTCACCGCCGACATGGTCATGTCGCTGGACGGCTATGTCGCCGGCACCGACCACAGCGTCGCCAACCCCGCAGGCTACGGCGCCGACCGGATCGGCGGCTGGATCCACGCACAGTCCAGCTGGCGCGAGCGCACCGGACTGGCCGGTGGTGAGGCGGACCAGGACTCCGACATCATGCGCGAGTGGTTCGAGGCGACCGGCGCCGTGGTCATGGGACGGCTCATGTACGACTCCGGTGTGGACTTCTGGGCCGACAATCCGCCGTTCCGGGCCCCGGTCTTCGTGCTGACCAACCGGCCGGGGCCCACCCTCGTCAAGGAGGGCGGCACCAGCTTCACGTTCGTCACCGACGGCATCCACAGCGCGCTCGACCAGGCCAAGGCCGTCTCCGCCGGCCGTAACGTCGACATCGCGGGCGGCGCCGACACCGTGCAGCAGTATCTGAGGGCCCGCCTCGTCGACGAACTCCAACTGCACGTGATCCCCGTGCTGTTCGGCGCCGGCCTCCGGCTGTTCGACAACCTGGGGCTGGGTTCGCACGACCTCGAACCGATCCGCGTGGTGGACACCCCCGGCGCCACCCATCTCAAGTACCGCGTCCGCAAGTAGCCCAGGACGGGCTGGCCGCCGCACGGGGGCGGGATTGCTCCGCCCGGCGCCGCCGCGGACCCGTCGGCGATCTTCGTAGGAGGAACAGCCGGCGGCATATACCGGGCGCGTCAAACCCGCCGTGCGTGCTCCATCAGATGTGGTGAACCTCGCAGCTCAGAAGAGTGATACGCCCGGATCGCCCCCCATGATGACGTCGTATCTCCCACCCCCCTTCCACGAGGAGTACGACCATGCCCGAGTCGACCGAGCCCAACGTCGGTTCGTTCACTCTCGGCGGTCCGTTGACCGCCGAACCCGCCGGGACGATCCAGGTACCGGAGCACGAGGAGTGGCCCCTGCCGAACGGCTTCGCCTGGGTCTTCCTCGGCGAGGGCAACAAGCACCTCTCCCGGCCCGTGATCATGGCGGACGGGTTCAGCCTCGGCCGGAGCAGGCTCGACGTGCTCCACCAAGGGCTGGAGAGCGGCGACTTTCCGTTCGTCACCGAGCTGCGCCGACGCGGCAGGGACGTGATCCTGCTCGGTTTCGACGAGCGCAGCGCCTCGATCCTGGACAACGCGCAGGCGGCCGAGGCTGCCATCATGCGAGCCGGCGCCGAGCAGTTGGGCGACGCCCGCCTGGTCGTCGGCGGCTTCAGCATGGGCGGCATCGTCACCCGCTACGCGCTCGCCAAGATGGAGGCGCAGCGGATGGATCACCGGACCGCGGTGTACTTCTCCTACGACAGCCCGCACCGCGGCGCTTCCATCCCGGTCGGCGTGCAGGCGTTCTCGCACTTCATCCCCTTCCCGAACGACTTCGCGGACCAGATGAACAGCCCGGCCGCGCGCCAGATGCTGTGGCAGCACTACGACGCGGACACCGGCAAGATCGGTGTCGCCCCTGAGCGCACGGAGTTCCTGGACGCCTTGGACCGGGTCGGCAACTGGCCGCAGATCCCGTTGAAGATCGCCGTGGCCAACGGCCGCGCCGATGGGATCGGCCTGCCGGACGTGGCACCCGGCGAAGTCGCGCTGCGGATCGACCGGATCTACCCCGGCACCACCTTCTACACCCAGGCCCAGGGCGACGACGTGACGGCCGCCTACCTCAACCGCAGGCTCCCCAAGGCCGAGAGGACCATCACGACCGACGGCTTCCCGGAACTGGACGGCGCGCCGGGCGGAACGCTGCACACCTACAAGATCCTCGCCGACACGATGAAGAAGCTCGGCGGCAAGGCGGACCTGCGGCACGAGGAGGTCTGCTTCGTGCCCTCGGTCAGCGCGGTCGCGATCCGCGACATCGAGAAGCAGGGCGACCTGTACGTGAACATCGGCGAACTGAGCCCGGATGACGGCGAGCTGGACGACTTCCACTGTTCGTCCACGACCACCGCGCACACGGCCATCACCGAGGAGCTGTGCACCTGGCTGATGGACCGGCTCCCCGAATGATCCCCGGCTGATCCCCGCCACGCGCCCACGGGGGCTGCCGTCCGCCCATCCGGGTCGGGCGGCAGCCTCTTCGTCGATCCGGCTCTGACCGGCCCGCTCGGCCTTCGTCGGGAAAGCGCCCACCGACCGGCCTTCGGTGAGAATGTTCGGCCTTCGCCGCGAAGGACAACGCCGCCCGGGCATGACCTCGAAGCGGTCATGTACTAGAGTTATCTCGACATCGAGATATCTGCCGAAGGCGTACCGCAGCCGCCAGGCAGTAAGGCGAACCTAACTTAGCCTTACCTTAGCGGATCGGCGAGCAGCCCGTTGGCGGCACCGCGCGGCATCAGCCGCACACGCGTCGCGGCGCGGTAGTACGCGCACATTCATGAAGGAGACTGTCGTGTCGGCGAACAGCTTCGACGCCCGCAGCACACTGCGCGTGGGCGACGAGTCGTACGAGATCTTCAGGCTGGACAAGGTCGAGGGCTCAGCGCGCCTCCCTTACAGCCTGAAGGTGCTGCTGGAGAACCTGCTCCGCACCGAGGACGGCGCGAACATCACCGCCGACCACATCCGCTCGATCGGTGGGTGGGACTCCCAGGCACAGCCGAGCCAGGAGATCCAGTTCACCCCGGCCCGCGTCATCATGCAGGACTTCACCGGCGTGCCCTGCGTCGTCGACCTCGCCACCATGCGTGAGGCCGTCAAGGAGCTCGGCGGTGACGCCGCGAAGATCAACCCGCTGGCCCCGGCCGAGCTGGTCATCGACCACTCCGTCATCGCCGACAAGTTCGGCACGCCCGAGTCCTTCGCGCAGAACGTCGAGCTGGAGTACGGCCGCAACAAGGAGCGTTACCAGTTCCTGCGCTGGGGCCAGACCGCGTTCGACGAGTTCAAGGTCGTCCCGCCCGGCACCGGCATCGTCCACCAGGTCAACATCGAGCACCTGGCCCGCACCGTCATGGTCCGCGGCGGCCAGGCGTACCCCGACACCCTCGTCGGCACCGACTCGCACACCACCATGGTCAACGGCCTCGGTGTGCTCGGCTGGGGCGTCGGCGGCATCGAGGCCGAGGCCGCGATGCTCGGGCAGCCCGTCTCGATGCTCATCCCGCGCGTCGTCGGCTTCAAGCTGACCGGCGAGCTGACCCCGGGCACCACCGCCACCGACCTCGTCCTCACGATCACCGAGATGCTGCGCAAGCACGGCGTCGTCGGCAAGTTCGTCGAGTTCTACGGTGAGGGCGTCGGCGCCACGTCGCTCGCCAACCGCGCCACCATCGGCAACATGTCGCCGGAGTTCGGCTCGACCGCCGCGATCTTCCCGATCGACGACGAGACGCTGAAGTACCTGCGCCTGACCGGCCGCGACGCGCAGCAGGTGGCGCTCGTCGAGGCGTACGCCAAGGAGCAGGGCCTCTGGCTCGACCCGGCCGCCGAGCCCGACTTCTCCGAGAAGCTGGAGCTCGACCTCGCCACGGTCGTCCCGTCCATCGCGGGCCCCAAGCGCCCGCAGGACCGTATCGTCCTGGCCAACGCCAAGCAGCAGTTCGCGCTCGACGTCCGCAACTACGTGACGGACGACGAGGAGGCGGGCAAGGAGTCCTTCCCGGCCTCCGACTCGCCGGCCTCCGCCAACGGTGTGCCGACCCGCCCGACCCTGGTCACCACGCCGGACGGATCGACGTACGAGATCGACCACGGCGCCGTCACCGTCGCCGCGATCACCTCGTGCACCAACACCTCGAACCCGTACGTGATGGTCGCCGCCGCGCTCGTCGCGAAGAAGGCCGTGGAGAAGGGCCTCACCCGCAAGCCCTGGGTCAAGACGACCCTGGCGCCGGGCTCGAAGGTCGTCACGGACTACTTCGACAAGGCCAACCTCACGCCGTACCTCGACAAGCTCGGCTTCAACCTCGTCGGTTACGGCTGCACGACCTGCATCGGCAACTCGGGTCCGCTGGACGAGGAGATCTCCAAGGCGATCAACGAGAACGACCTCGCCGTCGCCGCGGTGCTCTCCGGCAACCGCAACTTCGAGGGCCGGATCAACCCCGACGTCAAGATGAACTACCTGGCGTCCCCGCCGCTGGTCGTGGCCTACGCGATCGCCGGCTCCATGAAGGTCGACATCACGCGCGACGCGATCGGCGTGGACCAGGACGGCAAGCCCGTCCACCTCGAAGACATCTGGCCGACCGAGGCCGAGGTCAACGAGGTCGTCGCCTCCGCCATCGGCGAGGACATGTTCAACAAGTCCTACCAGGACGTCTTCGCGGGCGACGCCCAGTGGCAGGCGCTGTCGATCCCGACGGGCAACACCTTCGAGTGGGACCCGCAGTCGACCTACGTACGCAAGCCCCCGTACTTCGAGGGCATGACGATGGAGACGACCCCGGTCGCCGACATCACCGGCGCGCGCGTGCTCGCCATGCTGGGCGACTCGGTCACCACCGACCACATCTCCCCGGCCGGCGCGATCAAGGCGGACACCCCGGCGGGCAAGTACCTCACCGAGCACGGTGTCGAGCGCCGTGACTTCAACTCGTACGGCTCGCGCCGCGGCAACCACGAAGTCATGATCCGCGGCACGTTCGCCAACATCCGCCTGCGCAACCAGATCGCGCCCGGTACGGAGGGCGGCTACACCCGCGACTTCACGGTGGCGGACAGCCCGGTCTCCTTCATCTACGACGCCTCGCAGAACTACCAGGCGGCCGGCACGCCGCTGGTCGTCCTCGCGGGCAAGGAGTACGGCTCGGGCTCGTCCCGCGACTGGGCGGCGAAGGGCACGGCGCTGCTGGGCGTCAGGGCGGTCATCGCCGAGTCGTACGAGCGCATCCACCGCTCGAACCTGATCGGCATGGGTGTACTGCCGCTCCAGTACCCGGAAGGCGCGTCGGCGCTGTCGTACGGCCTCACGGGCGAGGAGGCGTTCACCTTCACCGGTGTGACGGTCCTCAACGACGGTACGACGCCGGCGACGGTCAAGGTCACGACGGACACGGGCGTGGAGTTCGACGCGGTGGTCCGCATCGACACCCCGGGCGAGGCGGACTACTACCGCAACGGCGGCATCATGCAGTACGTGCTCCGCAGCCTGATCCGCAAGTAGGCCCGGCCGGCGGGCAGTTGCGATCCGCCGGACGGAGAACAGGAAGCGGGCTGTGGACCTCGGTCCACAGCCCGCTCCCCGTCAGGCCGGACAACGAGCTACCGCAGCAACTCCACCTCCGCCAGCTGCGCCTGACCCTCCGTCACCAACTGATACTTCGCGTACGACCCCGGCGTCGCCACCGTGAACGCCCGCGTCTGCTGGTCCCACTCGAAGGACTGACCCGACCGCTTGTCGAGCGTCTTCCACGTCTTGCCGTCCGCCGAGCCCTGGAGCTCCCACGCGGCCGGTGACGTCTCCGCCGTGGACGACGTGAGCGTGTACTGCACCGCCTTCGTCGCCGACGACACCGGCAGGTCCACCGAACCCGCCACCGCGCCCGCCGTCTTCGACGAGTTGTCGAACAGCTCGCCCGCGCCGGTCACCGCGTCCACCCTCGGCGACGGCACCTTGTCGTCCTTCGCGATCGACACCGGCGCCGCGTCCTTGCCCGAGCCCCACGTCGACGGCTTCGCGCCCATGTCGAACTCCAGCGTGCCGCCCTTGGCCAGCACGTCGTGCGGCAGCGCCGTGGAGTCCCACTTCTTGCCGTTGACCTTCAGGCCCTGCACGTAGACGTTCTCGGCGTTGTTCTTCGGCGCCGAGACGACGAGCTTCTTCCCGTTCTCCAGGTGCACCGTCGTCTTCGTGAAGAGCGGCGAGCCCACCGCGTACTCCCCGCTGCCCATCACCAGCGGGTAGAAGCCCATCGCGGAGAAGAGGTACCAGGCCGACTGCTCGCCGTTGTCCTCGTCGCCGTGGTAGCCCTGCCCGATCTCGCTGCCGGTGTAGAGGCGGCTCAGCACCTCGCGGACCTTCTCCTGCGTCTTCCAGGGCTGCGAGGCCGCGTTGTACATGTACGTGGCGTGGTGCGCGACCTGGTTCGAGTGGCCGTACATGCCCATCCGGACATCCCGCGCCTCCGTCATCTCATGGATGACGCCGCCGTACGACCCCACGAACTCGGGCCCCGCGGTCTCCGGTGTCGCGAAGTACTCGTCCAGCTTGTCGCCGAGACCCGCGCGCCCGCCGTACAGACTGGCGAGGCCGCGTGAGTCCTGCGCGGCCGTGAAGGAGTAGCCCCACGCGTTCGTCTCGGTGTAGTCGTAACCCCACACCCGCGGGTCGAACTTGTCGCTCGGGACCCGCCAGTCGCCCTTCAGGTTCCGGCCCTGGAAGAAGCCGGCCTCGGAGTCGAAGATCGACACGTAGCTCTGCGCGCGGTTGAGGAAGTACGCGGCCTCCTCCTTGTACCGCTTCTTGCCCGTCTCCTTGTAGAGCTTCTCGCCCATCTTCGCGATGCCGTAGTCGTTGAGGTAGCCCTCCAGCGACCAGGACAGGCCCTCATGGGTCTCCGTGGAGGCGTAGCCGAGGAACGGCGACGTCTCCATCCCCTTGCGGCCCACGCCCGCGCTCGGCGGCTTCACCGTCGCGTTCTTCAGCGCCGCCTCGTACGCCGCCTCCGCGTCGAAGTCGACACCCTTCACGTACGCGTCCGCGAAGGCCACGTCCGAACTGGTGCCGGTCATCAGGTCGGCGTAGCCGGGGGAGGACCAGCGCGAGATCCAGCCGCCGTCCTTGTACTGCTGGACGAAGCCGTCCACCAGCTCCCCGGCCTTCTTCGGCGTCAGGAAGGAGTACGCGGGCCAGGTCGTCCGGTAGGTGTCCCAGAAGCCGTTGTTGACGTACACCTCGCCCGTGACGATCTTCGCGCCCGTGTGCGTGGGGGAGTCCGTGCCCATCTTCGGTACGAAGGGGCTCGCGTACTGCTGCCTCGGCTTCTTCTTCGTACCCGTGTTCTCGAAGCCGGAGTTGGGATACAGGTAGAGCCGGTAGAGGCTGGAGTAGAGCGTTGTGAGCTGGTCCTTGTTCGCGCCCTCGACCTCCACCTTCCCCAGGAGCTTGTCCCAGGCGCGCTGCGCGTCCTTCCGCACCCGGTCGAAGCCGAGGTCGGCCGGCAGCTCGTCCGCCAGGTTCTTCTTCGCCTGGTCGACGCCGATCAGCGAGGTCGCGATCCGCAGGTTGACGGTGCGGTCCTGGCCCGCGTCGAGGCGTACGTAGCCGGTGACGTCCTTGCCGCCACCACCGGGCAGCCGGCCGCTGGCGGTGACCGCCGCGTCGAAGACGCCGTACACGAACAGCCGTGTGGCGCCCGCCGATCCGCCGCTCTTGACGTCGGAGTAGCCGGTGAAGGACCGGTTCGCCGCGTCGATGGTCAGACCGCCCGCGTTGGTGATGTTGTCGAGTACGACGCTCGCGTCGTCACTGGGATAGGTGAACCGCATCGCCGCCGCGTGGTCCGTGGGGGTGATCTCCGCCTTGAGGCCGTTCTCGAACGTCACGCCGTAGTAGTGCGGCTTGGCGATCTCGTTCTCGTGGCGGTACGGCAGCGCGCGCGCCGAGCGCGACGCGTCCGGCGTGCCGGCGGCCGTCGACGGCATGAGCTGGAAGGTCTGCCGGTCGCCCATCCAGGGGCTCGGCTCGTGGCTCGCGGACAGCGCCTCCAGCGTGGGGAGGTTGTCGCTGTTGTTGCCGCGGGAGTACTCGTACAGCCAGCTCGTGGATCCGGCGTCGGTCACCGGCGTCCAGAAGTTGAAGCCGTGCGGCACGGCCGTGGCCGGGAAGGTGTTGCCGCGCGAGAAGGAACCGCTGGAGTTGGTGCCGCGCGTGGTGGACGCGTAGTCCGAGAGGTGCGCGAGGCGCTTCTCGGGCGCCTTCACCGCCAGCGCGATGTCGTCCACCCAGCCCTGGAACTTCGCCGGGCCCTTGGGGGAGTCGTACGCCACGAGTATCCGGTCCACCGTCTTGCCGGCGGCGACCGAGCCGATCCGGGAGGCGACGGCGTTCCACTGGTTGACGTACAACCGCTTGGCCTCGCCCTGGCCCTGAGGGCTCATCAGCCCGCCGTGCGAGTCGAGGGCCTTCAGATCGCTCAGGTACGTGCCGTCGGTGAAGGCGAGGTCCACCGAGACGTTCGTGGCCGGGTAGTTGAGATCCGTCTCCGCCATGGAGGGGTAGACCCGGTACGACAGCTCCGTGTTGGCGCGCACGGCCGTGTTGACGTCGAAGACCTTGTTGTACGAGTAGGCCCGGCCGTCCGGCTTGTGCGAACCGGCGTACTCCAGCGCGCGCTTGCCCGTGAAGCCGGCGTTGGACTTGGCCGTGGGCGAGCCGCCGGGGCCGCTGTCGATCTGGCTGCGCATGTCGGCGGCCGGCGGCGTGGTGGTGTCACCGTCGGAGAACTGGACGTCGGCGAGCTGGGTGGCGTCACCCGCCCCGTTGTTCTTGGTGATGTCCAGCCGATAGTGCGCGTACGCGGTCGAATTGTCGAAGTCGTACGCCTTTGTCTGGAATCGTTCGCCGAAGGTCTGGTCCACTCGGCTGTCGAGGGTCTTCCAGTCCTTGCCGTCCGTCGATCCCTTGAGCGTCCAGTCCTTCGGATCGCGCTCGGAGTGGTCGTTGGCCGAGGTCAGGGCGTAGGTCACGACCTTGACGGGTGCGTCCAGGTCGAACTCGATCCAGGCGGTCGGCTCGAAGGCCAGCCACTTGGTGCTCGACTGGACGTCGACCAGGTTCTCCTTGCCCTCGCCGCCGTTCGTGTTCTCGTCGCTGGCGCGCAGCTCCACGACCCGGTCGGTGACATTGCCGGGTATGCCGGCGTTGAACTCGCCGGTCACGCCCGAGGATCGCTTCTCCCCATCGGGTCCGTTATCGACGGTATTGCGCCAGTCCGGCTTGGTATCGCCCTCTTCGAAAGAGGACGCGAACGAGTCCTTGGGAGCCGCGGCTTTGGCCGGCTGTGCTACGGCTGCCGAGTGTGCGGTGACGACGAGCAGTGAAGCGGCAGCCACCAGGGCGGCGTTGCGGCACTGCGTGAGCCGGGGTCTAGGTGTGGGCTGCATCCCGAGCCTTCCTTCTGCGGAAGCATGATGGACAACGTTGTCAAAAGTCATGCGCCGGTTAAGTAGTGGTGCACGGGGCGCAAGGTGTCAAGGGTGTTGCCGGTGTGAGATGACAAGAACCGGCCATTCTGCCGCAGGTGTTTCGTGGAATGTGCACACAAGTGCCCGCGACGAGAGCGCGCGAGTGGTCCGGATATCGCGCCGTGCGCGATCCGGAAAATGCGGCGAGATCCGTACGGATGCCGCGCGGGCCTTCTGAAACCCGCCCCAGGTCTCAACTAGGGAAAGACTCCCGCCCAAACCTGCTTTCGATCTTGCTCACTCGACCTGAAGTGGACTATACCTGTCGGCGTCCGCCTCGCCAGGTTTCGAACGGCGAAGGACCGTGAGACGGGGGGCGGTTGGGTGCCGTGACGTCGCGACGCACCCCGCCGCCATCCATTCAGGCCGTCCCTGCTGTAATCACGCATCACACGTCGCGCGTCACGTACGACGTTCAACAACACGTTCGGCAACACGCTCAACCAGAAGCACAGCGAGTCACAGCGAGAAGCACCGCAAGACGCACGGCAATCAGCACCACAATCCTGAACGACCAGCTTCATTTGACCGCGGTGGCGGGGCCCTTCTGCCTCAGGCGAGAAGGACGGGCGACCGGTACACCGCCTGAGTCCTGGAGAAGGCGAGGACTTGAGCATGGGATCCACCTCCGCTCACAGCAATGAGGGCCTTGGCCGTCGTGATCTGATCAAGCGTTCAGCCGCAGTCGGCCTGATCACCGTGCCGACGATGAGTTTCCTGGCGTCCTGCGCGAGCAGCGACAGCGGCGGCGACGAGAAGGTCGAGAAGGGCAAGATCTCGGCGAAGAACCCCCTCGGAGTCAACGAGACGGCACAGCTCGACGTCGTCATCTTCAACGGTGGTTTCGGCGAGCAGTACGCCATCGACGCGGAGAAGCGGTACAACGAGGCCTTCCCGAAGGCCCCGAAGGTCAAGCACGCGGCGACCGAGAAGATCCAGTCCACGCTCCAGCCGAGGTTCAACGGCGGCACCCCGCCGGACCTGATCGACAACTCCGGCGCCGAGCAGATGGACATGGGCGTGCTGGTGGGCAAGAAGCAGCTCACCGACCTCACCCCGCTGATGGACGCCCCGTCGTACGACGACCCGGCGAAGAAGGTGCGCGACACCCTGCGCCCCGGCATCGTCGAGATGGGCCAGTTCGACGGCGACCCCGTCTGGATCATGTACTACGCCTACACGGTGTACGGCGTCTGGTACTCGCAGAAGGCGCTGGAGAACCTCGACGCGACGTACCCCGAGACGTGGGACGACATGCTCGCGCTCTGCGCCAAGGCGAAGAAGAAGGGCATCGCCGGCTGGACGTACGCGGGCAAGCACCCGTACTACATCCCGTTCTCGCTCTACCCGTTGATCGCCAAGATCGGTGGCGTCGAGGTCCTCGACAAGATCGACAACCTGGAGCCGAACGCCTGGAAGGACCCGGCGGTCAAGACGGCCTTCGAGGCGTACTACGAGCTCTTCAAGAAGGGCTACATCCTCCAGGGCACCCCCGGTCTGGACCACATCCAGTCGCAGACCGCGTGGAGCAAGGGCAAGGCGCTCTTCATCCCGAACGGTTCGTGGGTGGAGAACGAGGCGGCCAAGACCATGCCGGCCGACTTCAACCTCGCCGTCGGCGCGCCGTCCAGCATGGACGCCTCCGACGCGCTGCCGTTCGGTACCCTCTGGGCGTCCGGTGGCGAGCCCTTCATCGTTCCGCGGAAGGCCAAGAACCCGCAGGGCGGCATGGAGCAGCTGCGCATCATGCTCAGCGAGGCGTCGTCGAAGAACTTCACCTCCCAGGTGAAGTCGCTGACCGCGCTGAACGGCGGCACGGACGGCATCGAGCTGACCCCGGGTCTCAAGTCGGCCGTGGCCTCCCTGGAGAAGGCGGGGACGAACGTCGTCAACCCGCGGATCCAGGACTGGTACGTCAAGCTCCAGAAGGAGCAGATCGGTGTCGCCGGCCTCGGCGAGATGATGGCCGGGCGCGCCACCCCCGCCGAGACCATCAAGAAGATCCAGGGCTACGCGGATGCCGCCGCGAAGGACCAGTCCATCAAGCACTACAAGCACCAGTGAGCAGGCGTCACCAGCGGCGGTATCCGCGCACAGATCGGGGTCGGATCCATGCAGCACGGTAAATACCGGTTCATCGTGGGGTTCTTGATCACCCCCTTGGCGTTGTACGCGATCTTCGTCATATGGCCGTTCATCCAGTCCATCTACTACTCGTTCACGGACTGGACGGGTCTGAGTTCCGACTTCAAGATGGTGGGCTTCGACAACTACAAGAAGATGTTCGAGGACGACATCTTCTGGAAGTCGTTGCAGCACAGCGTGTTGTTCGTGCTGCTGCTGCCGCTGGTGACGCTCGGCCTCGCGCTGTTCCTCGCCTTCATGATCAATGTCGGCGGGCGGCAGAAGAAAGGCGCCGCGATCAGAGGCGTACGCGGTTCGGGTTTCTACAAGATCGCGTATTTCTTTCCGCAGGTGCTTTCCATCGCGATCGTCGCCCTGCTTTTCCAGTTCGCCTACAACCCGGAGAGCGGCGCCATCAACGCGGCGCTCTCCGCGGTCGGTCTGGACAGCATCCAGCCGCTCTGGCTCGGTGACCCGGATCTCGCGCTCTGGTGCGTGATGGCGGTCCTGATCTGGAGCACGGTCGGCTTCTTCGTCGTCCTCTTCTCCGCCGGAATGGCCTCCATCCCGAAGGACTACTACGAGGCGGCGCTGCTGGACGGCGCGGACCGGTTCACCACCTTCTTCCGGATCACGCTTCCGCTGCTCTGGGACACGGTGCAGGCCGGCTGGATCTACATGGGCATCCTGGCGCTCGGCGCCGAGGCGTTCGCGGTCGTACAGATCATGACCATCGGTCCGGGCGGTGGCGGACCCGACTACTCGACCACCGTCCTGCCGCTGTACGTCTACCAAACGGCCTTCAGGGACGCCCAGGCCGGATACGCCACAACGATCGGTGTCGCCCTGCTCGTGGTGACGCTGTCCTTCGCGGCAGTCGTGACGAAGCTGGGCCGACGCGAGCGGCTGGAGTTCTGATGAAGACCACTGACACGCCTCCGGCCGCGCTGCCCGAGGAGCCGCAGGACCGGCCGCCCGTGACCAAGGTGGACATCCCGCCGGTGAAGGAGAAGCGCGAGGGCACCGTCCTCAACGTCTTCTCGCACGGTGTGCTGGTCATCTGGGCGCTTCTGGTCGTCCTGCCGCTGCTGTGGGCGGTGATGTCCTCCTTCAAGGACGACAACTCCATCTTCAGCTCGCCCTGGGCGCTGCCGGACAAGCTCCACTTCGAGAACTGGTCGCGGGCCTGGACCCAGGCGCACATGAGCGACTACTTCTTCAACACCATCGTGGTGGTGGGTGGTTCGCTGATCGGCACCCTGGTGCTCGGCTCGATGGCCGCGTACGTGCTGGCGCGCTTCGATTTCCCCGGGAACCGCTTCATCTATTTCCTCTTCATCGGAGGAATGAGCTTCCCGATCATCCTGGCGCTGGTCCCGTTGTTCTTCGTCATGAACAACATGGGGCTGCTGAACACCACGCACGGTCTGATCCTGGTGTACATCGCCTACTCACTGCCGTTCACGGTGTTCTTCCTGTCGTCCTTCTTCAGGACGCTGCCGAGTTCGGTGGCGGAGGCGGCGATCATCGACGGCGCCTCGCACACCAGGACCTTCTTCCAGATCATGTTGCCGATGGCCAAGCCGGGTCTGATCAGCGTGGGCATCTTCAACTTCCTCGGGCAGTGGAACCAGTACATGCTGCCGACGGTGCTCAACACCGACCCGGACAAGAAGGTGCTCTCGCAGGGCCTGGTGCAGCTGGCCGTCAGCCAGGGCTACAAGGGCGACTACTCCGGTCTCTTCGCCGGACTGGTGATGGCGATGCTGCCGGTGCTCGCCGCGTACATCATCTTCCAGCGCCAGGTCGTCGCGGGCCTGACGGCGGGAGCGCTCAAGTAGCGGAGCCCGCCCACGGTTTCACCGAACCGGCCCACGGCTTCACCTCTTCACCGAACCGCCCTCCGGCCTCTCGCCGGGGGGCGGTTCGCGGCGTTCCGGGCCCGCGCGAAGGGGGTTCGTTCGGTATCCATCCCGAGCCGAAGGGGTACTTTTCGCCACCGACAGTGGCCTGAAATCGACAAAACGGCGATGTTCGCAGGTCAGATGCGTAAGTACGGTGCTCATCCGAGTCCGGCACTGCTCAAGGTCTTGACGGGAAGCGACCCGAAAGGCTGAGCTTAGAGTTCACAAGTTGGAGATACGTCGGGGTTTCATAGGCGCGACCCCGGCCGGGGGCGGTGGTCGTGCCGCCTGCCAAGGGCAGGAGTGGATCAGTTGTGGAGACTCCAGGGTCGCAGTCGTCTCTGCACCGGGCGAACCTAGAGCGGGTCGTCCGCGCGGTGCGCATGGCGGGCTCGCTCACCCAGGCGGAGATCGCCCGGAGCACAGGACTGTCGGCGGCCACGGTCTCCAACATCGTCCGCGAGCTCAGGGAGGGCGGCACCGTAGAGGTGACGCCCACCTCGGCGGGGGGCCGCAGGGCCCGCAGCGTCTCGCTCAGCGGCGACGCCGGCATCGTCATAGGCGTCGACTTCGGCCATACGCATCTGCGGGTGGCCGTCGGCAACCTGGCCCACCAGGTGCTCGCCGAGGAGTCTGAACCGCTCGACGTGGACGCCTCGTCGGCGCACGGCTTCGGGCGCGCCGAGGAGCTGGTGGAGAGGCTGATCGAGGCCACCGGGATCGGCCGCCAGAAGGTCATCGGCGTGGGGCTCGGGGTGCCGGGCCCGATCGACGTCGTCTCGGGCACGCTCGGCTCCACCTCGATCCTGCCGGGCTGGACGGGGATAAACCCCGGCGAGGAGCTGGCCGGCCGGCTCGGCGTGCCGGTGTACGTCGACAACGACGCCAATCTGGGCGCGCTGGGCGAGCTGGTCTGGGGGAGCGGCCGGGGGGTGAAGGACCTCGCCTACATCAAGGTCGCCAGCGGAGTCGGCGCCGGTCTGGTCATAGACGGTCAGATCTACCGCGGACCGGGCGGTACGGCGGGCGAGATCGGGCACATCACGCTCGACGAGTCGGGCCCCGTCTGCCGCTGCGGCAACCGGGGTTGCATGGAGACGTTCACGGCGGCCCGCTACGTACTGCCCCTGCTCAGGTCCAGCCACGGCCGCGATCTGACCATGGAGCGGGTCGTGCAGCTGGCCAGGGAGGGCGATCCGGGCTGCCGCCGGGTGATCGCCGACGTCGGGCGCCACATCGGCAGCGGCGTCGCCAATCTCTGCAATCTGCTGAACCCCAGCCGGGTGGTGCTCGGCGGTGATCTGGCCGAGGCTGGGGAACTGGTGCTGGCGCCGATACGCGAGTCGGTCTCCCGGTACGCGATCCCGAGTGCGGCCAGACAGCTCTCGGTGCTTCCGGGAGCCCTCGGCGGACGGGCCGAAGTGCTCGGCGCGCTCGCCCTCGTACTGAGTGAAATGGGCGATTCGACCCTTCTTGAGAGCACGCTGCCCGTCGGCTCGGCTGTCTTCACTTAGATAACGAATGGCACCGTTGTCATCTCGTTAAGGATTTACTCCTTGACGCTGCGTCCGCAGCGGAGTTGACTTCCAGCCACCTCGGCCGCAACGTCGCGGCCTCGTCAGGGAGGTTTCTGAAGTGAACGCACATCTCCGACGTGCTGCCGTGGCCGCCGCTGCCACCGCGATGGCCGTCTCGCTCGCCGCTTGTGGAAGCGCCGAAGAGTCCGGTGACTCCGCGAAAGAGACGAAGAAGAAGGACGGCCCGCTGACCATCGGTCTGCTGCTGCCCGAGAACCAGACCGCGCGCTACGAGAAGTTCGACAAGCCGCTCATCGAGAAGCGGGTCAGCGAACTGACCGACGGCACCGGCAAGGTCGTCTACGCCAACGCCAAGCAGGACGCGTCGACGCAGAACCAGCAGGCCGACACGATGGTCACCAACAAGGTCGACGCGCTGATCGTGGACGCCGTCGACTCCAAGGCCATCACGGGCTCGATCAAGAAGGCCAAGGAAGCCGGCATACCGGTGATCGCCTTCGACCGCCTCGCCGAGGGCCCGATCGACGGCTACGTCTCCTTCGACAACGAAGAGGTCGGCCGCGTCCAGGGCCAGGCGCTCCTGGACGAGCTGGGCCCGAAGGCGAAGGACGGTGAGATCGTGATGATGAACGGCGCGATCACCGACCCGAACGCCGCCCTCTTCAAGAAGGGCGCCAAGTCCGTCCTGGACGGCAAGGTGAAGATCGGCAAGGAGTACGACACCAAGGAGTGGAAGCCGGAGAACGCCAACGCCAACATGGAAGGCGCGATCTCGGCCCTGGGCAAGGACAAGATCGTCGGCGTCTACTCCGCCAACGACGGCATGGCGGGCGGCATCATCACCGCCCTCAAGGGTGCCGGTCTGAGCCCGCTCCCGCCGGTCACCGGCCAGGACGCCGAACTCGCCGGTGTGCAGCGCATCGTCGCCGGTGAGCAGTTCATGAGCGTCTACAAGCCGTACCCGGCCGAGGCCGCCGTCGCCGCCGAGATGGCCGTGAAGGTCGCCAAGGGCGAGGCGCTGGACTCCATCGCCAAGACGAAGCTCGACAGCGCCACCACCAAGGGCATCCCGTCGGTCCTCGTCCCGGTCGTCTCGCTGACCACGGAGAACATCAACGACACGGTCCTCAAGGACGGCATCTACACCCTCGACGAGATCTGCACCGCGAAGTTCAAGGCCAAGTGCGACACCCTCGGCCTCAAGTAGCCGACACGTCAGACCACGGAAACCCGCCCTGAAGCCTGTCCGGCGCCCCGCCCTCAACTGTCCCGCTACCGGGCGGGGCGCCGGACGGACCACTTCACGGCTTTTCGTGTGTCGTCTCCCGCGTTTCTCTCTTCTGCTCGACCCCCGCGCTCATCACCCCCGGGCGCGGTATCCCCGCCGGCCAGGCGGCGAAGGAGATGGTTCAAGTGACCGCTACGCCCGTGCTGGCGTTGCGAGGGGTCTCCAAGCGGTTCGGTGCCGTGCAGGCGCTCACCGACGTAGAGCTTGAGGTCCATGCCGGACAGGTGGTCGCCCTCGTGGGCGACAACGGAGCCGGCAAATCCACGCTCGTCAAGACGATCGCCGGAGTCCACCCCATCGATGACGGCGTCATCGAGTGGGAGGGCGGGTCGGTCGCGATCAACAAACCGCACGACGCCCAGGCCCTGGGTGTGGCGACGGTCTACCAGGACCTCGCGCTCTGCGACAACCTCGACGTCGTGGGCAATCTGTACCTCGGCCGGGAGCTGCGCTCCTGGGGCGTCCTCAACGAGGTCGAGATGGAGCGCCGCGCCCGCGAGTTGCTCACCACGCTGTCGATCCGCATCCCCAGCGTGCGCATCCCGATCGCCTCGCTCTCCGGCGGCCAGCGCCAGACCGTGGCCATCGCCCGGTCCATGCTCGGCGAGCCCAAGCTGGTGATCCTCGACGAGCCCACCGCGGCCCTCGGCGTCGAGCAGACCGCCCAGGTCCTCGACCTGGTCGAGCGGCTGCGTGAACGCGGTTACGCGGTGATCCTCGTCAGCCACAACATGGAGGACGTCCGCGCGGTCGCCGACAAGGTCGCCGTGCTCAGGCTGGGCCGTAACAACGGCTTCTTCGACGTCGCCACCACCTCGCAGGAAGACATCATCTCCGCGATCACCGGTGCCACGGACAACGCCGTGACCCGACGCGCGGCGCGCAATGTGGAGGTTAAGAAGTGAGTCTCGACAAGACCTCCGCACCCGTCGGCACCGCCGACGACGCGCCCGCACCGGCCGCCGCCGCGAGCACCGTCGCGGTGGACCCCCGGCTCCTCGTCCGCGAGCAGGGCTTCGCCGGCTACCTGTCGGAGTTCAAGCGCAAGATGCGCGGTGGCGACCTCGGTTCGATACCGGTCGTCATCGGCCTGATCATCATCTGGGCGATCTTCACCAGCCTGAACTCGAACTTCCTGACCGCCGGCAACCTCTCCGACATCTCGGTCGCCATGGTCGGCACCGGCATGATCGCGGTCGGCATCGTCTTCGTCCTGCTGCTCGGCGAGATCGACCTGTCGGTCGGCTCGGTCAGCGGTGTGGCGGGCGCCGTCTTCGCGGTCCTCGCGGTCACCCACGGCATGGCGGAGTGGCTGGCGCTGATCCTGGCCATCCTGACCGGCGCCGCCGCCGGCGCGCTCCACGGCTTCTTCTTCGCCCGCGTGGGCGTGCCCGCGTTCGCCGTGACCCTGGCCGGTCTGCTGTTCTGGAACGGCTTCATGCTCCAGATCCTCGGCGACAACGGCACGATCAACCTGGACTCCGAGGGCCTGGTCGCCAAGCTGACCGGCTACTACTTCTCCGACGTCGCCGCCGCCTACGGGCTCGCGGTGATCGCGGTGGTCGGCTTCTTCCTCTCGTCGTTCTTCGACAACCGCCGCCGGGCCGCCGCGGGTGTCCCGTCCCGCCCGCTGAGCGAGATCGTCGTCCGTACGGCGCTGCTCGCCGTCCTGGCCTTCGCCGCGGCGATCATGTTCAACCAGTACAAGGGCCTGCCGCTCGCCGTGCTGATCTTCCTGGTCGTGCTGGTGGTGACGGACTTCGTGCTCCGCCGCACCTCCTTCGGCCGCAAGGTCTTCGCACTCGGTGGCAGCGTCGAGGCCTCCCGGCGTGCCGGTATCAGCGTCATCGGCGTGCGGGTCGCGGTCTTCTCCATCGCGGGCACCTTCGCCGCGATCGGCGGTCTCTTCATCGCCTCGAAGATCACCTCCGCCAACCAGGGCGCCGGCGCCGGCGAGCTGCTGATGAACGCCATCGCGGCGGCCGTCATCGGTGGCACCAGCCTCTTCGGCGGCCGGGGCCGCACCTGGAACGCGCTGCTCGGTGTGCTTGTCATCACGTCGATCCAGTACGGGCTCGCCCTCCAGGGCATCGCCTCGCCGATCCAGTACATGATCACCGGTGGTGTGCTTCTCGCCACCGTCGTCATCGACGCGGTCACCCGGAAGACCCAGAAGACCGCTGGTCGCGCCTGACAGCCGTCGTCGCACGCCGTGCCCGGTACCGGACCCCGGTACCGGGCACGTTCGCGTCCTGGCGGGGCCTCACGGGGCGTACGTCTGACATACGCACACATGCTCGTACGGTGAATCTCGCGCCGCCCGATGACGCCCGCCTCGCCGGGAACATTAGACTCGGCGGACCGGCATGCCAGATGAGTTCAACGCAAGGAGGCACGGTGACACAGCCGCGCGCAGCGCGACCGCCCGAGGCGGCAGTGGGCGACGGATGGGACCTGCTGACCCGGATCAAGGGCCCGCGTGATCTGGACCGCCTCGGCCCCGAGCAGCTGGACCAGCTCGCCTCAGAGATCCGGTCCTTCCTCGTCGACGCCGTCTCCAAGACCGGCGGACACCTCGGTCCCAACCTCGGGGTCGTCGAGCTGACGATCGCCCTGCACCGGGTCTTCGACTCACCCAGGGACAAGGTCCTCTTCGACACCGGTCACCAGTCCTATGTGCACAAGCTGCTCACGGGACGTCAGGACTTCTCGAAGCTCAAGAGCAAGGGCGGCCTGTCCGGCTACCCGTCCAGAGCCGAGTCCGAGCACGACATCATCGAGAACTCGCACGCCTCGACGGTCCT
The DNA here is from genome assembly GCF_040560175.1 of Streptomyces panacea. Classification (NCBI taxonomy): domain Bacteria; kingdom Bacillati; phylum Actinomycetota; class Actinomycetes; order Kitasatosporales; family Streptomycetaceae; genus Streptomyces; species Streptomyces panacea. The sequence continues at coordinate 6,838 of NZ_JARJHW010000036.1, read as the reverse complement.
CGGCTGGGCCGACGGCCTCGCCAAGGCCAATCAGGTCCTGGGCCGCGAGGACCACGTGGTCGCCGTCATCGGTGACGGCGCGCTCACCGGCGGCATGGCCTGGGAGGCGCTGAACAACATCGCCGCCGCCAAGGACCGCCCGCTCGTCATCGTCGTCAACGACAACGAGCGCTCCTACGCGCCCACCATCGGCGGCCTCGCGAACCATCTCGCGACCCTGCGCACCACCGACGGCTACGAGCGCTTCCTGGCCCGCGGCAAGGACATCCTGGAGCGCACCCCGGTCGTCGGCCGCCCGCTCTACGAGACGCTGCACGGCGCGAAGAAGGGCCTCAAGGACTTCATCGCCCCCCAGGGCATGTTCGAGGACCTCGGCCTGAAGTACGTCGGCCCGATCGACGGACACGACCTGGAGGCGATGGAGTCGGCCCTCCAGCGCGCCAAGCGCTTCGGTGGCCCCGTCATCATCCACTGCCTCACCGAGAAGGGCCGCGGCTACCAGCCCGCGCTCCAGGACGAGGCCGACCGCTTCCACGCCGTCGGCAAGATCCACCCCGACACCGGTCTGCCGATCGCCAGTTCCGGCGTCGACTGGACCTCGGTGTTCGGCGAGGAGATGGTCAAGCTCGGCAACGAGCGCCCCGACATCGTCGCCATCACCGCCGCGATGCTCCAGCCGGTCGGCCTGGAGAAGTTCGCGAAGGCGTTCCCGGACCGGGTGTACGACGTGGGGATCGCCGAGCAGCACGGGGCGGTGTCGGCGGCCGGTCTGGCCACCGGCGGACTGCACCCCGTCTTCGCCGTGTACGCGACCTTCCTCAACCGTGCCTTCGACCAGGTCCTGATGGACGTCGCACTGCACAACTGCGGAGTCACGTTCGTCCTCGACCGCGCCGGGGTCACCGGCACCGACGGCGCCTCCCACAACGGCATGTGGGACATGTCGATCCTCCAGTGCGTGCCCAACCTGCGGATCGCCGCGCCGCGCGACGCCGACCAGGTGCGGGCGCAGCTCCGCGAGGCCGTCGAGGTCGAGGACGCCCCGACCGTGGTGCGCTTCTCCAAGGGCGCCGTCGGCCCCGCGGTCGCCGCCGTCGGCAAGGTCGGCGGCATGGACGTGCTGCGCAGGCCCGCCGAGGGCACGGCGGACGTCCTGCTCGTCTCGGTCGGCGCGCTCGCCCCGATGTGTCTGGAGATCGCCGATCTCCTCGACAAGCAGGGCATCTCGACGACCGTGGTCGACCCGCGCTGGGTCAAGCCCGTCGACGAGGCGCTCGCGCCGCTCGCCGAGCGGCACCGCGTCGTCGTCACCGTCGAGGACAACAGCCGCGCGGGCGGCGTCGGTTCGGCCGTCGCCCAGTCCCTGCGGGACGCCGGTGTCGACATCCCCCTGCGGGACTTCGGCATCCCGGCCCGTTTCCTCGACCACGCGTCGCGCAAGGAGTTGCTGGCCGAGATCGGTCTGACGGCCCCGGACATCGCACGCCAGGTCACCGGCCTCGTGTCGCGGATCGACGGCCGCATGGCCGACGAGCCGTCGGTCGAGGAGGTCGCGCGCGACTGACGTGACCGCGGCCGAACACGCCGCGAACGCGACCGCGCACATCGGCGGACGGGCCGGTCGGACTCCCTGTACGGGTGGTCCGACCGGCCCATCCGTGTGAAATAAACGCTTCCGGGCACCGGCGCCGCCGAGCACCTCTCGATCATGGCGGCAACCACGCACTCGGAGGTACGCCGGTGAGCACCCAGCACGACACGGGACCCAGAAGAAATTCGATGTTCCGCACGAAAACCGTCGAACAGTCCATCCAGGACACCGAAGAGCCGGAGCACGCGCTCAAGAAGTCGCTCTCCGCGCTCGATCTGACGGTCTTCGGAGTCGGTGTCATCATCGGCACCGGCATCTTCGTCCTCACCGGCGCCGTCGCCAAGGACAACGCGGGCCCCGCCACCGCCCTCGCCTTCGTCGCCGCCGGCATCGTCTGCGCCCTCGCGGCCGTCTGCTACGCGGAGTTCGCGTCGACCGTGCCGGTGGCCGGGTCCGCGTACACCTTCAGCTACGCCTCACTCGGCGAACTGCCCGCCTGGATCATCGGCTGGGACCTGGTCCTCGAATTCGCCCTCGCCACCGCCGTGGTGGCCGTCGGCTGGTCCGGCTACGTGCAGTCGCTGCTCGACAACGCGGGCTGGCACATGCCCGATTCCCTCGCCGGCACCAACGAGGAGACCGGCTTCGGCTTCGACCTGCTGGCGTTCCTCCTGGTCCTCCTGCTGACCGCGATCCTCGTCCTCGGTATGAAGCTCTCCGCCCGCGTCACCGCGGTCGTCGTGGCCGTCAAACTGGCGGTCGTCCTGATCGTCATCATCGCCGGCTCGTTCTTCATCGACTCCAAGAACTACTCGCCGTTCATCCCCAAGGCCCAGGAGCAGCCCGAGGGCGCCGGTCTCGACTCCCCGCTGATCCAGCTGATGTTCGGCTACGCGCCCACCAACTTCGGCGTCATGGGAATCTTCACCGCCGCCTCCGTCGTCTTCTTCGCCTTCATCGGCTTCGACATCGTCGCCACGGCCGCCGAGGAGACGAAGGTGCCGCAGCGCGACATGCCGCGCGGCATCCTCGGCTCGCTGGTCATCTGCACCGTGCTCTACGTCGCCGTGTCCATCGTCGTCACCGGCATGCAGCACTACACCCAACTCACCGTGGACGCACCCCTTGCCGACGCCTTCAAGGCCACCGGGCATCCGTTCTACGCGGGCGTCATCAGCTTCGGAGCCGCCGTCGGCCTCACCACCGTGTGCATGATCCTGCTGCTCGGCCAGACCCGTGTGTTCTTCGCGATGAGCCGGGACGGACTGCTCCCGCGGATCTTCGCGCACGTCCACCCCAAGTTCCGCACCCCGTACCGCTCGACGGTGCTGCTCGGTGTGGTCATCGCGATCGTCGCGGGCTTCACCAGCATCGAGGAACTGGCCTCCCTGGTGAACATCGGCACGCTCTTCGCCTTCGTCGTCGTCGCGATCGGCGTCGTCATCCTGCGCCGCACGCGCCCCGATCTGCCGAGATCCTTCCGCACCCCGCTGGTGCCGTGGCTGCCGGCCGTGTCCGTGCTCGCCTCGCTCTGGCTGATGCTCAACCTGCCGGCCGAGACCTGGCTGCGTTTCGCCATCTGGATGGCCATCGGCGTGGTCGTGTACTTCGCCTACGGGCGGGGCAACAGCCGCCTGGGCAAGTCCGGCTGACAGTACGTCAGTTCTTACCCCCCGTACGAAAGTCACGCATGTCCGTCGAGCCGCCGTCCACCGCACCACGCCCCGCACCCACGAGGCCGCACCCCGCCCGGCGACAGCCCGGCCGTACGCCCGCGTACGGCTTCTGGCGAAGACTGCTGCCCGTCCTGGCCGCCGTCGCCCTCGCCATCAGGCTCCCGTCCTTCCTGCACCCCTTCTGGAGCCCCGACGAGGGCTATCTCGCCGTGCAGGCCCGGATACTGGCGAACGGCGGGGAGTTGTACGAGACCGTCGTCGACCGCAAGCCGCCCCTGCTGCCCTGGCTGTACGAGGCGGCGTTCACGCTCTTCGGCGACGGATCCGTCCAGGCGATGAAACTCCTCGCTGTCGCCGCCCAGTTCGGCACGGCAGCCCTGCTCGCGGCGCTCGCCCGGCGCCGCTGGGGCGACCGGTCCGGTGCCACGGCCGGGGTGCTCTTCCTGCTGATCTCCGTCGGGTTCATCCCGCAGGACACCCAGGCCGTCACCTTCGAGGTCGTCATGCTGCCCTTCACGGCGGCGGCCGTCCTCTGCGCCGACCGGGGCCGCTGGGTCGCCGCCGGAGTGGCCGTCGCCGGGGCGTTCCTCACCAAGCAGACCGGCGGCGTGGTCCTCGTCCCGGTGCTGTGGCTGCTCTGGCGGACCGTCGGAGCCGGACCCGCACTGCGGCCGGCCCTGCTCCGTACGGCGGCCGGCTTCGCCGTCCCGGTCGCCGCCGCCGCGCTGCTGACCGACCCGGCGGGCTTCGTCTTCTGGACGGTCACCGGATCGGGGGCGTACGCCTTCTCCCTCACCGGCTCCGAACTCCACGTCCTCATCCGGGCGTTGGTGAACAGCCTCATTCTCTGCCTCTGCTGCGCCGGTATCGTCCCACCGGTCCGCAGAGCCCTTCGGACCGCCCACCGACCGGCCGGGAAGCCCCTCAAGGACCTCTGGGTCTGGTTCGCCGCCTCCGCCGGAGCCGTCACCGTCGGGTTCCACTTCTACGGCCACTACTTCCTGCAACTCCTGCCGCCCATCACCCTGTTGGCGACCGCCACCCTGCGGTCGCTGCGCCATGAACGGCTCAGATCCGTCCTGTCCGTGCCGGCGTGGGTCTGCGCGGTCTTCGTGGCCTGGGCGGTCTTCGCACCCCGCTCGGAACTCATCCACGCCGAACGCGTCGCCACCGCCGTACGGGAGCACAGCGCCCCGACGGACCGGGTCCTCGTGTGGGGCATACACCCGCAGATGTACCGCCTGGCCGACCGAGCCCCCGCCAGCCGTTATCTGACCGCCGGGCTCCTCACCAACTTCAGCGGCGGCAGGGACGGCCCGCAGGTCGGCGAGGCGTACGGGGTGCCGGGCGCCTGGCGGGTCTTCGCCGAGGAGATGAGGGCGCGACCGCCCGCGCTGATCGTCGACGACTCACGGGGCAAGCCCTACGCCCCCGAACGCCTCCCGACGCTGCGGCGGTTGCTGGCCGGGCAGTACGAGCCGCTCCCCGGGACCGTCGAGGGCACGGTCTTCTACGTCCGCTCCTCCGGGAGCTGACGCACCGTACGGGGCCCGACACATCGCGCCCCGTACGCCTCGACCCGCCTCCGCAGCTCCCGGTCGGCGGTGACGACGACACAGGGCCGCTCTCCCGCGCCCGCGGCCAGTTCCGCGATCAGGTCGTCGCCGCTGCCGGGCGCCGACTCCACCCGTACGCCCGGCACGGACTCCACGCCCCGCGCCCGGCCCTCCACGACCAGCACCAGTTCCAGCGGCCCGGGAATCCCGGCGTCGGGCAGCCCGTCCCCGGCGAGCGGCACCAACCGGTCGCGCAGCCGCTCGGCCGCTCCGCTCCGGTCGCGCCACCATCCGTCGGGCACCGAACCGACTACGTTCGCCCCGTCGACAATCAGTAGAATCCGCACTTCAGGAGCGTGCCACAGCCGACTGGGGCGGTACGGTTCCCGTTCGCCCGCGAATGCTATCGTCGGGGAAATTTCATGCGCTGGGAAGGTGGCAGTGGGTCATGGCACTGCGGTCCGCACGGACGTCGAAACGATCCGGTCGCAGCCCCGGCGAGGCCCCGGACATCGGCGGCCGGCCGGCTGAATCCGTCCCCGTTCCCACGGCCGACGGCGTACTGCCCGCGACCACCGGCTGGCTGGTGCGCGGCAAGGACGGCAGGCTCACCGCGTACGCGCCCACCGAGGACGGCGTGCTGCGGTGGACGGAGGACCGGCTCGGCGGGCCGAACTGGTCCGGCCCCGAACTCCTCCCGGCCCCCGGCCTGTTGCCGTACCTGTCCATCGCCAGCGGCACCGAGGGCTACGTCCACCTGGTGGGCCTGCGCCGCACGCCGGCCACCGGCGGGCAGATCCGGACGGACGTCGTGTACGCCGTGCAGTTCCAGACCGGCCGCCCGCTGCGGGACTGGCAGGCGCTCGGCACGCCGTACCCGAAGGACCTCGCCAGAGGAGGGCTGCTGGGGCTGCCCACGGCCGTGATCGACGCCAACGGCTCGCTGCACCTCTTCGCCCGCAACGCGGGCCGCGGCCTGTCGGGCCGACAGCAGAAGGCCACCGGGGCCTGGCTCGCGTGGGCGGACCTCAAGGGGTCCCGGATGACCGGCGAGGCGGCGGCGGTGGTGGGCGAGGACGGTCTGATCGAGGCCCTGGGCCCGACCGACGACGCGGTGATGCGCTGGCGGCAGCCGAAGCCGGCGGCGAAGGCCGAGCGCGACCTGAAGAGTTTCGCGGCGCGCGTCGCCCCCGGCACCCTCGCCTCCGAAAGCACCGGCGGCGACCGGCTCACGCACTACTGGCGCGACACCGACGACCGTACGGTGCACGCCTGGCGCCTCGACACGGGCGAGACCGCCCCGCTGGGCGGTCCCGGCACCGGCCCGATCGCCCTGCTCCGCACGCCCGTCGACGGCCACGACTGCACGATCCTGGCCCAACGCGGCCTCGACGGACGGCCCCTGCTCGCCGCCTACCCGACGGAGGACGAGGCGGCGGGCGTCACCTGGACCCCGACGGGCGAACAGTGCGTGGGCGCACCCGCGTTGGCCCTGGACGGCCGTGGCCGCGTGGTGATGGCGGCGCTGGCCAAGGACGGCACCCTGCGCGTGGCCCGCCAGAAGGCGGAGCCGGGGCTGGCGTTGGAGGCGTGGACGCGGGTCTGAGGTGGTCGCCTGCGGCGGGCGTGGGTGGTTGCCGGGTGCCGCCCGGCGGGCCGTTCGCGCCTGCGGCGGGCTGGGTGGTTGCGGTGGTGTCCGGGTGCCGCTCCGGGGTCATGGCCGGACGGCGTGACTTACGCCGCGTGCAACGTTCGTTGGTGTATTGAGAACCGGGCTTTCCACGCGGCACAAGTCAGCCTGAGTGTCCGGCCACGACCCCTGCGCGTCCCCCTTCCAACCCGCGGGAGTGGGTTTGAACAGCGCCACGTGACGGCGAGAGGGGGGCGGGGCCGCAGGAGGGGTGTGTCCGGACACTCAGGCTGACTTGTGCCGCGTGAACAGCCCGGGTCGTCGGGTCCAACGAGCCCTGCACGCGGCGTAAGTCACGCCGTCCGGACATACCCCTCCGAAGGAC
>NZ_JARJHW010000359.1:0-1854 GCF_040560175.1 Streptomyces panacea | reverse complement strand
CTGCCGTGTCGTGGTTCTCCGGTGATTCCTCGGTGCGGACTTTTTCGCGGGCGTAGACGCGCATGAGGTTGTGCATGGTGTAGCGGTAGGGCAGGTGCTCGATGAGCAGGTGCGCGTGGGTCAGTTCCGCGAGCAGGCTGTGGGCTTCCGGCAGAGTGAGTCCGGCGAGGGCTGCTGTTGCCGGTGCGGAGATGTCCGGGCCGGTGTGGAGGCCCATGAGGCGGAACAGACGCGCTGCCGGGGCGGACAGGGCTTCGTAGGACCAGGAGAAAACGGCTCGTACATCGGTACGAAGGTCGCCCCCCGCGAAGGCGTCGAGGCTGCCGTGGCTGTCGCGCAGTTCGCCGGCGATGGCGCTGAGGGGGAAGCCGGGATTGATCGCCGCCCGGGCGGCGACGACGGCCAGTGCCAATGGCAGCCGGCCACACAGCGTGATGATCTCGTCCGCCGCGAGTGGCTCCGCCGACAACCGCTTCGCCCCGAGCCGGCGTCTCAGGAAGTCGTACGCGTCCGAAAACGCCAGCTGGCGCACAGTCAGCGGATACGCGCCCTCACTGGCGATCAGGCTGGTGAGCTGGTTGCGGCTGGTGACGATGACGAGACAGCCCGGAGAGCCGGGCAGCAGCAGACGGACGTGTTCGGCGTCGCGGGCGTTGTCCAGCACGATCAGCATCCGCCGGTTCGCGAGCAGAGAACGGTACAGCAGGGCCTGCGCCTCGAGCTGGGCGGGAATCCGCCACGAAGGGACACCGAGCCCGTCGAGAGCAATACGGATACTCTCCTGCGGCGACATGACCGAACCGGTCGCGTCGAAACCGCGCAGGTTGATGAAAAGCTGCCCGTCGGGAAATCGACCCGCGACCTCATGAGCCAGATGAACGGCCAGAGCTGTTTTCCCGATACCGGCCATACCGCTCACCACACTGATGGCCATCGCCCCAGCCTGGTCGCCGTCCCCGGACAACAGGACACGCGCCTCATCGAGTTCGGCATGCCGACCGGTGAAAGCAGCCAGATCGGCCGGGAGTTGAGCAGGACGGGCAATCGATTCAGCCGCCGGCACGGCTGCTTGCAGCGAGGAAGATGAGTATTCGAGCGACGCGTCGGCCGTCAGAATTCTCTGATGGAGATCCCTCAACGACGCACCGGGTTCGATACCCAGCTCGGCCACCAGAATACTTCGGGTCCTGCGGTAGGAAGCCAGCGCCTCCGCCTGCCGCCCCGACCGGTACAGGGCGACCATGAGCAGCTCGCACAAACGCTCCCGCAGCGGATGCTGGCCGGTCAGGGCACGCAGTTCGGGAATCACCGTGGCGTGCCGCCCCAGTTCGACATCGATGTCGAAGCGCGCCTCCAGAGCACACAGCCGCGCTTCGTCCAGCCTGGAGCGTTCACCCTCCGCGAGCGGGCCCGCCAGCCCGGCCAGAGGACTTTCCTGCCAACCGCCGAGCGCGGCATGCAACAACCGGGAAGCCGCGGACAACTCACCCCCGGCACGCAGCTTCCTCGCCCGCTCGACCCGCTGCTCGAACACCCCCAGATCCACAGCATCCTCAGAAACACGCACCAGATACCCGTCGGCCGCCGAGACAATCACCACCCCGGACTCGCCCGACACCCGGCCGGACCCCAGAACCTTCCGCAGACGCGACACATACGTACGCAGCACCGGCACCGCCGCCACCGGCGGATCCTCACCCCAAACAGCATGAACAAGCTCAGCCGTAGTGACCACACGCCCCCGCCGCAACAACAACGCCGCCAGCACCACCCGCTGCTGAGGCGACCCAAGAACCAACTCCTCCTCACCACGCCACACCCGAACAGGCCCCAACACCGCAAAGCGCAACGGGA
>NZ_JARJHW010000358.1:0-2192 GCF_040560175.1 Streptomyces panacea | reverse complement strand
CGTCTCCGGCTTCCTCCTGGCCGGTCCCGCTGGCGACATGAGAAACGTACGACCGAAGGGCACCTCACGACATGGGCCCCAAGGCCCAACCCCGGGCCCAACCGACCGACTGGGCCCTGACACAGCGCTGCCCCGGCCGTCCTTGGTGCGGACGGGCCGGGGCAGCGCGGTGCCGCGCGGGAGATCAGTTCTGGGAACTGTCCGCCTCACCGCGCGGGAAGGAGATCTCCACGCGGCGGTTCTTCTTGCGGCCTTCTTCGTTGGTGTTGTCGGCGATCGGGTACTGCTCGCCGTAACCCCGGATCTCGTACGTGATGCCGGCGGCGGCCAGTTCCCTCTCCAGGACTCCGTGCACCGCTTCCGCACGCTGCTTGGAGAGGACGTCGCCGTGGGCGGACGAGCCCAAGTTGTCGGTGAAGCCGAAGACGCGGATCTTCTGGGCGCCCTGCTTCTCGATCTCCGCCGCCACCGCGGCGATACGGGCGTTCGCGGCGCCGGAGAGCTTCGCGCTGTCCTTGCCGAAGAGGACCTCGGCCTGGAGCGCGAACTTCACCGTCTCGCTGGTGTCCTCGCGACGCTCCTCACCGCCCTCGGACTCGACGACCGAGATGATCGGGAGCACCCTCGCCGGGGCGAGGGTGGCCCCGTCACGGAGCTTCAGTTCCGGATTGTCGCCGTCGACCTCGGGCGGTGGCGAGGTCGACTCCGTGCCGGGCGGGGTGCTCGGCGACTCGTCGGCGGACGCGCTCGCCGCCATGGTGAACTGCACACTGGTGAACAGGACCGCGGCGGCGATGGCCGTCGCCGCCGGCCGCACACGGGCCCGGCGCGTGCGCGCCGTGGTGGCACGCATCAGGAGATCTCAATCGTCGCGTTGGGCATCAGCGGAACCTGGATGTCGACCTCGGACGTGCCGTCGGGCGGCGCCGGGAACTGGGCGAAGAAGTTCTCCGTCGCGTTGCTGTCCATCCGGGCGAGGCCCGTCGTGGTCAGCGGGAACCCGTCGGTGTCCCGCAGGACGTAGTAGCGCTTCTTCTCGCCCTTGTCGATCAGCGTGATACCGGCGAGGGAGCGGCCGGTGCGCTTGACCTGGTTCTCCTGGCCGTTCCACTGGAGCGGCACCTGTGTGTCGCCGCTGTTGGTGTTCTTGATGGTCCCCGAGACCGTCAGGAATCCGCCGTCGTCGCGGGCCGCCGTGTGGATGACGACCTGGAATCCGTTGGACCCGTTGATGGTCGCCAGGGTCTGGCTGGTGTCCGGCACCGTGTTGCCGCCGTCGTCCTTCGGCTTGTCCCCGCTCGGGGCGGACGACGACGCGCCGTCGTCCTTCGCACCGTCGTCGCCACTGCCGCACGCCGTCAGAGACACGGTCAGCGCCGCGGCCGCGAGGGCGCAACCCGCCGCCCTACGGGCCTTCGTTCCATGCCGCATATTCATCAGTAAAAGTTCCTTTGCGTTCACTCGCGGTCAGTCCTCGGCCAGTCGGACGGAGAACAGGACAGACATGTCAGGCAGCACGGGATTCACCGGGTCGATGGCCAGACCCTTACCGTCACAGACGAACTCGCCCGGGGAGACGGGCTCCTCTTCACCCTCTTCACCCTCGTCTCCCTCACCGGGATCGCCGGGCTCGCCGGGCTCTTCCTCGCCGGGGTCCTCTTCATCTTCCGCCGGCTTGAAGCTGCACCGGGGGACGACGACCGCTGTGGCGTGCGCCTTGGCCTTCTCGTCCTTGGTGTCCGGCAGGACGCTGTCCCCCATCGGCTTCTGGGTGACGACGTCGACCCTGAAGCCCCACCTGCCGTCGTCGAGGAAGCGGCATCCGCCCTCGGGGACGTCCACGTCCGCTTCGTTCTCTCCGGCGAAGCGATGGGCATCGGCACAGCCGTTGTAGGTACCGACGGGGTTGCCGTTGAAGATGTCGTCCAGGAAGCCCGGGTCGAGGAGGTGCCCCGAAAGGATGTCTCCGAACTGGTCCCGTGACTCCTGGGCCGCTGCGAGTGCTGCCGCGTCGGCGGCGGACTGGGCACCGTTACGGGTGGCGCCCGCCTGGCCGACCGCGAAGAACGCGAGCGCGAGAAAGAGCAGGCCCGCCACCATCGTGATGTAGATGGGAGCGGCCTGCCCTGCCTCGCGAGAGTTACGCACCATCAGCCGCCGAGGATCTCGCCGACCTTGTCCGACAGACCGGT
>NZ_JARJHW010000357.1:0-2195 GCF_040560175.1 Streptomyces panacea | reverse complement strand
ATAAGAGACAGGAATTAGGGGGCCGATCCGCTGGAAGCGCGGGGTGGAGGGACTTTCAATGAAGGTACGGCGGTAGCCGGAAGCCGGCTCGACCCGGTCCCGTGAGATTGCCGCGGCGGGCGAATCCGGAGAAAGCACGGAGAAAGCACGGAGAAAGCACGGGCGGAGTCTTTCGAAGAGTACCGGAGGGAAATGATGCATCCCGACAACGTGGCCGGCCCGCACACCTGGGAACCCGTCGCCGTCACACCTGCCGAGCACCTCGTGCGTGTCGTCAGGGGCGCACCGGGGGAGATGGAACTGGCCGCGCTGCTCGCGGTGTTGAGCGCCCTGACCGGGACGCGCGAGCAGGCCGTCGCGTCCTCCGCGGCCCGAGAGCGCCGCAACTCCGCCTGGGGTGGCGTCCGTTACACACCGCCGGGCGCGTGGACGGCCGGCCAGGACAGAGAGTGGCGACACTGACCCGCGTCGCCCGAGCGGCCATCGGTACCGGGTGCGTCGCCTCAAGGCGGCGCACCGACCCCGTACGCGCGTGAGATCCGCCACCGTGCGTGACAGGGCGACCCCTCACACGAACACCGCCCCCGGGACCGCACCCGGAATCGCCCCATCCCCGGCCCGGGACGTCTGTGAGCTCGGTGCGAGCATCGGCCGGAGGCCGTATCCGGAGGGCGTGGACGGCACCTTCCCCGCGTGGCTGAGACGTTCGACAGGCGTGGGCTCACCGTTCCCGGGCATGGTCGGTGTGGGCTGCACGCGGTCCGGGTGCCGGGGGTCGGAAACCGATGGTCGCGCCGGGCCAAGGGGTCGGGGCACGTTAGGGGCGATCAGGGGTTGGGGGGTCTTTTCACCCTGCGTAACGTTCCCGGCAAGCGCGCGTCGTAAGTGTCGACGCCCTTTCGACCCGGGGTGGCTTTGGTGAGCAACCAGGAGAAGCTTCTTGACTACCTCAAGCGCGCGACCACGGATCTGCGCACAGCGCGCAGACGCGTCGTCGAGCTTGAGCAGCGTGACCAGGAGCCGATCGCCATTGTCTCGATGGCGTGCCGCTACCCGGGTGGCGTGAACTCGCCCGAGGACTTGTGGCGGCTCGTCGACGAGGGTGTCGACGCGATCTCCGAGTTCCCGGCCGACCGTGGCTGGGGCGTGGAGAACCTCTACGACCCCGAGGTCGGCAAGCCCGGGAAGACAACGTCCCGCGAAGGCGGATTCCTGCACGACGCCTCGGAGTTCGACGCCGAGTTCTTCGGTATCAGCCCGCGTGAGGCCCTGGAGACCGATCCGCAGCAGCGCCTGCTGCTGGAGGCGTCCTGGGAGGTGCTGGAGCGCGCCGGGATCGACCCCGCCTCGCTGAAGGGCAGCCCGACCGGTGTGTTCGCCGGGGTGATGTACCACGACTACGCCGGCGGCAGCAGCGGAGGCAGCATCGTCTCCGGGCGGGTGGCCTACACGCTGGGCCTCGTGGGTCCCGCGGTGACCATGGACACCGCGTGCTCGTCGTCGCTGGTCGCTCTGCACACGGCGATTCAGTCGCTGCGTTCCGGTGAGTGCTCGCTCGCTCTCGCGGGCGGTGTGACGGTGATGTCCACCCCCGAGATGTTCCTCTACTTCAGCGAGCAGCGCGGCCTGTCGATCGACGGCCGCTGCAAGTCGTTCAGCGACGCCGCCAACGGCATGAGCTGCTCCGAAGGTGTCGGAGTTCTCCTTCTGGAGCGTCTGTCGGAGGCGCGTCGGCTGGGGCATCCGGTGCTCGCGGTGGTGCGCGGGAGCGCGCTCAACCAGGACGGCGCCAGCAATGGTCTGACGGCCCCGAACGGCCCGGCACAGCGTCGCGTGATCAAGCAGGCGCTGGCGAAGGCGGGCCTGTCGACGGCGGATGTGGACGCGGTCGAGGCGCACGGCACGGGTACGACGCTGGGTGACCCGATCGAGGCCCAGGCCCTGTTGGAGACGTACGGTCAGGGCCGTCCGGAGGGGCGGCCGTTGTGGCTGGGTTCGATCAAGTCGAACATCGGTCATACGCAGGCGGCGGCGGGTGTCGCGGGGATCATCAAGATGGTCGAGGCGATGCGCCACGGCAGGCTGCCGAAGACGCTGCATGTGGATGAGCCGACGAAGCAGGTCGACTGGGACGCCGGGGATGTGCGGCTGCTGACCGAGGCACGGGACTGGCCGAGCGAAGGCCGTCCCCGCCG
>NZ_JARJHW010000356.1:0-2240 GCF_040560175.1 Streptomyces panacea | reverse complement strand
ACCGTCTCGCTCGCCCCGGGTGGCCCCGGCGCGACGCCGGCCCCCGCCGCCTCGCCCTCCCGGCTCGGCGCCGTCCTGCGCCGCGCCCTGTGGTGGGTCGTCCTCACCGTCACCGGCGGCGTACGACGGCACGGTCAACTGCCGCCCCGTGGATGCGTAGTTGTGGCCAACCACTCCTCGCACGCGGACACCGCCGCGCTGCTGGCCGCGCTCGACTCACGGCACCGGCCCGCCATCGGGGCGGCTGCCGACTACTGGTTCGCCTCGCCGTGGCGGCGGCGCGTCTGCCGTGTGCTCGCCGCGGGGTTTCCGGTACGGCGCACCGGCGGTGGGATGGACGATCTGCTGTCCATGGCGGACGGGCTGCGGGCGGGCCGCGCGGTCGTCCTCTTCCCCGAGGGCACGCGCGGGGCTGACGGCGCCGTCGGCGCCTTCCATCGCGGCGCCCTGGTCCTCGCGGAGCGCGCGGGCGTCCCGGTCGTACCGGTGGGCATCGCGGGCACGGCCCGGCTGCTGCCCAAGCACGGACGGCTGTGTTCGTCGCTGGTGCGGGTACGGATCGGTGAGCCGCTGCCGCCGTCGGCGACGCCAGCGGACGCGCGGGCGGCGGTCGCGGCGCTGCACGCCCGCACGGCCTCGGAGCCACTGCGCGACTCCCCCGTACGGCGCCGGGTGGCCGCGTCGGCCGCCTCGCGCCGGGGGCTCCTGCTGGCCTTCGTCTGGGCCTGTGCGGAGGCGCTGAGCTGGCCGCTGATGCCCGAACTGCTCCTGGGCGTCGCGTGCGTCGCCGTCCCACGGGCGGCGCCGGGGCTCTCCGTCGCCGCGCTCGCGGGCAGCCTGGCGGGTGGGCTGCTGGCCTTCCAACTCGCGAACACGGGGCTCCAGTTGCCCGCACCGCTGACGACGGACCGGATGCGCGCGGAGGTACGCCACGAGCTGGCCGTCGAGTCGGCGTCCGCCGTACGCCACCAGCCGTGGAACGGCATCCCGTTCAAGGTGTACGCCGCCGAGGCGGGCCGCGCGGACGTGCCGGCGGCCGACTGGTTCGTGGAGTCCGCGCGGGCGCGCGGCGCACGGACGCTCACGGTCGGCGCGGCCTTCGCCGCGCTCGGTCTGCTGCTGCGCCGCTTCCGCCGTCACTACGGCGCGTATCTGACCCTGTTGGGTGTCGGCTTCGCCGCCGGACTGTCACTCATCGTGGCCGGCTGGAGCTGAGCGCGGTCGCCGCCCCCGGTACAGGCCCGTTTCCCGGCCTGTACCGGGGGCACCCGACGAACGATCGGGAGGGAGCCACATGAACGTACAGGCGATGTCACTCAGAGGTCGTAGCAAGGGCCGCCAGGCGGCGAACAGTTCGGCCATGGACGCCGCGGCACGCTGGGGTTTCGCCGCGCGCGGCGTGATCTACCTGCTGATCGGGCTGCTGGCGCTCCAGATCGCCTTCGGCGGTGGCGGCAAGCAGGCCGACCGCGGTGGCGCGCTGGCCGAGATCGGCGAGAAGCCGATGGGCTCCTTCGTCCTGTGGGCACTGGGCATCGGTCTGGTCGGCATGTCCCTGTGGCGGCTGTCCGAGGCGCTGTTCGGCGCCTCGGGTCCCGACGGCCGCAAGGCGAGCAAGCGCCTGCTGTCGGCCGGGCGTGCCGTGTTCTACGGCTTCGTGGCCTACTCCGTCCTCAGCTTCGCCGCCGGTGACAAGGGCGGCTCGTCGGGCGACCAGCAGTCGCAGGACATCACGGCCAAGGCACTGGAACTGCCCGCGGGCCGGTGGCTCGTCGGCGCCGCCGGTGTCGCGATCCTGGCCGCCGGCCTGTGGATCGGGGTGCGCGCCGCGAAGCGGTCGTATCACAAGCACCTCAAGCTCGGGCAGATGTCCCGCAAGGCGAAGCGCTTCATCGATGTGACCGGGGTCGGCGGCGGTCTGGCGCGCGGACTGCTGTTCGCGGCGATCGGCTGGTTCGTGGTCAAGGCGGCCGTCGACTACGAGCCGGACAAGGCGAAGGGCTTCGACGACACGCTGCGCTCGTTCACCGACACCCCTGTCGGTCCCTGGCTGCTCGTGCTGGTCGCGCTGGGCCTCGTTCTCTTCGGCCTGTTCTCGTTCGGTATGGCGCGCTACCGCAAGGTCTGAACCCACTTGCCTCCGCCGCCGCCCCCGCCTCCATGAAGAGGCGGGGGCGGCGGCGTGATCCTTCCAAGGAGAAGACACCGCCCCCGAACCGGGTTGGGGGCCGGCACGGGGG
>NZ_JARJHW010000355.1:0-2259 GCF_040560175.1 Streptomyces panacea | reverse complement strand
CCACTCCGCGCCGTTGCGGTACAGCTCGCCGAAGACCATCGCGGTCTCGGTCGCCGCGTCCTCGCTGAGGTCGTAGCGCGCGAGTTCGGCGCCGCCGTCCTGGTTCACGACGCGGATGAAGGCGTTGCGGACCTGGCCGAAGCTGTGGCCGCGGCTCTCGGCGTCATGGATCGAGACCGGGAAGACGATCTTGGTGATCTCCGTCGGCACGGCCGCCAGGTTGACCTTGACGACCTCGTCGTCACCCTCGCCCTCACCGGTCAGGTTGTCACCGGTGTGCTCCACCGAACCGTCGGGGCTCTTGAGGTTGTTGTAGAACACGAAGTTCTGGTCCGTGCCGACCTTCCCGGCCTCGTTCACCAGCAGGGCGCTGGCGTCCAGGTCGTAGTCGGTACCGGTCGTCGTGCGGACGTCCCACCCGAGACCGACCAGGACCGCTGTCAGGCCCGGCGCCTCCTTGGTGAGCGAGACATTGCCGCCTTTGGACAGGGAAACTCCCACGCTGCTCCTCCTGAGTTGAGCTGGTGACCGTAACAAAAATCTACAACACTGTAGAAGTGTGTGCGGAGCGGCGGAGCTGCCACGCCGGAGCCACGCCGGAGGTGCGCCGGATGGACCCAGGCCGCACGTCGGAAGCGGAGGGAGACGGTGTGAGGGAACAGGTCGGTGGGGACGGCGGCCCGGACGGGCGCCCGCGTCGGCGCGGCCAGGGCGAGCTGGAGGCCCAGGTGCTCGCCGTGTTGCGGCAGGCGCCCGGACCGGTCAACGCGGGCTGGGTGCTCGACCGGCTCGGCGGGGACCTGGCGTACACGACGGTCATGACCATTTTGACCAGGCTCCAGGCCAAACGGGTCGTCACCCGGGAGCGGGTGGGCCGGTTCTTCGAATGGTGCGCGACCTCCGACGAGGCGGGTCTCGCCGCCCTGCGGATGCGCCGCGTACTGGACGCCGAGTCGGACCGCGAGGCCGTACTGGCCCGGTTCGTCACCACCCTCTCGCCGGACGACGAACGGCTGCTGCGCGACCTCCTCGGTCTTCCCGAGGACGGGACGGAGGACTGACCGGATGGGAGTGTTCGTCCTGCTGCCGCTGCTGCTGCCCCTGACCGCGCTGCCGATCGCGGGCCTCGCCGAGCGGCACCTCCATCCGCGCGTCGCCACACGGCTGTTGTCGGCGCTGGCCGCCGCCCTGGCGGTGTGCAGCACGGTGTGCCTGGGGCTGCTGGTGGTCGTCGGTACGGTGCAACTGCCCGGCCATCCGCTGCCCGACGCCTGGGCGGACCGGGAGGCCCCTGCCACCGCGCCGTACGAGGAGGCCGCGGGCAAGGGCGCCGTCGTCGCGCTGCTCGCCGTGGCCGTGTCGTGGTCGACCGCGGTCCGCAGACACCGGCGCGTCCGCCGCCGTGCGGAGCACGCGCTGGCCGGGGTGCCGGACGGCGAACTCGCCGTGCTGGCGGACGAGGCCGCGTACGCGTACGCGCTGCCGGGCGTACGGAACCGGCCGGCCGACGCCTGGACGACGACCGGGTCCACGGCCCGGCTCACGGCCCGGCTCACGGCCTGGTTCATGGCCCGGCTCACCCGGCGGCCGGTCGTGCGCGCCGGGATCTCCGGAGGCCGGATCGTCGTCTCCACGGCCATGCTCGCGTGTCTGGACACCGGCGAACGCGCGGCGCTCGTCGCCCACGAACGGGCCCATCTCGCGGGACACCACCACCGCTATCTGCTCGTGGTCCGCTTCGCCGCCCGGGCCAACCCGCTGCTGACGCCGTTGCGGTCGGCCGTGGCCTACACGACCGAGCGGTGGGCGGACGAGGAGGCGGCGCGGGTGACGGGCGAGCGGCGGGTGGTGGCGCGGGCCATCGGCAAGGCGGCCCTCGTCACGCGTGGCACGCCCACCCCTACGCTGGCGGGCTTCGCCGCGCCGGGCCCGGTGCCGCGCCGGGTGGCCGCGCTGCTGGTACCCGCGCCGTCGGCCGTCAGCTGGCCGCCGGTCTTCACCGCGGTGGGTCTGGCGGCCTGGGCGGCGGCGGCCGGGACGCTCGGATCGGCGCTCTCCTCGGCGAACGCGACGCTCACGCTGCTGCTCGTACTGAAGGCGGGCCCGCTGTGAAAGCGCTGGCCGGACTGCTCGTGCAGCCCGGCCGGCGAAGAAGAACAGCGCGCGTCGCGCGGTTCGTCCCAGGCCGTGTCTTCGAAGTCCCGCCTGGCCCGCGACGGCTGGTACGGCACCTCGCCGCGTTGTCGGAGTCGGCCGAGT
>NZ_JARJHW010000354.1:0-2265 GCF_040560175.1 Streptomyces panacea | reverse complement strand
CTGCACGTCGTGCGGCCGAATGATCACATCCAGTTTGAGGGGACGCCGTTCTATCTGGCTGATCGTGCGGTGGTGTGGCCTCGGAACGGGGAGCCTCGGCGTGCCGCGGTCAGCGCGTTCGGCATGGGCGGGGTGAACGCCCATGTGATCGTGGAAGAACCGCCGTTGCTGCCTGCGCGGGGGACGCCTGCGCGCGACTCGCACGTGGTACGGGTCAGTGCCAGCGACGAGACCGCGCTCCGAACCCTCGCCGACTCCTACGCCGAACGGTTCGACACAGCACGCGATGCCTGGGAGACCGCCGACCTCTGCCACACCGCCAACACCGGCCGCTCCCCACTGGAGTTCCAGACCGCGGTGCGCGGACGTGACTCCGCCGAACTCGCTGCCGCACTGCGCTCCGTAGCCGCCGGGAACACCCCGGTGGCTCGCGTCGACATCGACCTGACCGCCGAAGAGGCGTCAGGCCGTGCCGAGTTGACCTCCGCGGCCCCCCGGCCCACCGATGTCGTGCAGTTGGCCACGGCGGGGTACGCGCACATCGACTGGGCCTCGCACTCCGCCAAGGGCGCCCGCGTCACGGACCTCCCCACCTATCCGTTCACGCGAGGGTCTTACTGGCGTACCACCGACCCCGCTGTCCGGCCGGGTCCGGCAGCGGCGGGCGGTGCGGCGGTACGCGTCGAGTGGCGCGCCCGGGAACTGGCGCCCGCGCTCCTGGCCGGCCCGACCGTGGGGTCGGTGGTACGCCTGCTCGCCGCCGACCCCGAGATCGGGCATGCGCTGACGAGGGCCCTCCGGGACCGGGGCGTGACCGTCGTCGGGCCCGGTCGACAGGCGGACACGGCCATCGTGGTCGACGCCCTCGGGAGTCAGGAGAGCCGGGGCGGCCGGACCATCGAACTGAAGCACTTCTGGGCCGAGTTGGGCAGTCTTGTGAAGACGCTGCCCGCGCACGGGAAACTGCTCTGGGCCGGATTCCACGACGTGGCCGTTCATCCCGACGAGCGCGGCGGTCTCTCCCCCGAGCGGGCCGCCATGGCCATGGCCGTACGGGCCGCCGGGGCCGAGAACCGGAAGCCCACCTCGGTCGTCCATCTGGACCCGGCCGACCCGGCCGATGCGCAGGCCGTCCTCCTGGCGGCCGAGTACGCCGCCCTGAGCGCCGGCCCGGCGACCGGGGCCGACGCCGGCACGGTGGTCGCCGCCTACCGGCGAGGCGTCAGGTACACCCCGGAACCGGTGCCCGCGCCGGCCGGCCCGCCGTACGCCCTGCCGGACTCCGGGTACTACCTGGTCACCGGAGGGCTGGGCGCCGTCGGGCTGCGTCTGACCGAGCGGCTGATCGACCGGGGAGCCGGACGTATCGGCATCATCGGCCGGTCGGTCGTGGACGCCGAGAGCTCCGCCCCTCTGCGGGAGTTGGCGAGGCGCGCCGAGGTCGAGTATCTGGCCTGCGATGTGTCCGACCCGGTGGCGCTCGCCGCCGTGGCCGGGCAGTTCGGCCGGCGCTGGGGCCGGCTGGTCGGCATCGTGCACTCCTCCGGCGGCGTCAACCCGTTCGGCGCGATGCACCGCCGGACATGGGGTGACGCCGAGAAGGTGCTCGCCCCCAAGGTCCCCGGCTCGCTGAACGTCGTACGGCTGGCCAAGGAACAGGGGGCCGACTTCACCGTTCTGGTGTCCTCGATCGCCGGCACACGGGCGTCGGCCGGCCGGGGCCTGGTCGACTACAGCCTCGCCAACGCCTACCAACTGGCCCTCGCCGAGCGGGAGAACGACGCCGTCACCACGGTCACCGCACACGCCTGGCCGAACTGGACGGGCATCGGTATGAAGGCGGACGCGTCCTTCTCCGCCGCGTACTCGGTCAGCGCCGAGCAGGCACTGGACGCCTTCTTCGACCACCTGCGGTCGGGCGGCGCCGTGATCTTCCCGGGAAGCGCTCCCGCCACCGCGCCGGAGACCTCCAGGTCCGCCAGGTCCGGCCAGCCCGGGCCCGCGCCGGCCCGGACCAGCGCGTCGACGGTGGCGCGGGCCGAACCACCCGGGCCCCCCGCGCCGCGCACCGGGCGGGACGTCGCGGGGATGCGCGCACGGGTCAGGGACGCCTTCGTCCACGTACTCGGAGAGGACCCGGGAGACCGTCCGCTCCACACGCTGGGGCTGGACTCCCTGGTGATCGCCGAGCTGACCACGGCCCTTGAACAGCGAAGTGACCGAACCGTCGATCCCTCGCTGCTGATGCGGGCGCGTACCGCCGAC
>NZ_JARJHW010000353.1:0-2406 GCF_040560175.1 Streptomyces panacea | reverse complement strand
CCGTGCCGCGGGCCGGCGGGCCGGAGGCTCCGTGGGGCTCAGTGGTCCGGTGGTGTGCCGGTCCCCCTGTCCGGTGGCCCGGCCGGCGCAGCGGCGAAGCCGCCGGCGCCGGGTGCCGTCCGGTTCCGCCCGCTCATGCGTTCGGCGTCTTTACGGGAGGCCAGTACCCTGCGGTGGGTCTGACGCCGGGTCAGTTCACCCGGCCCCCGCCCGCCGACGATCCGGGCCACGACGAAGAGCAGCAGGACCAGGCCCATGAGCAGCGCGGCGGCGCCGAACCCCCTGGCGATGAAGGCCGGTTGGGGGGACCGTACGAGCTCGAAGGTCGCCAGGGGCAGCGACACCTGGGGACCGCTCAGCGGGTTGAGGTTCATGTCGGAGGTGAATCCGGCGGTGAGCAGCACCGGCGAGGTCTCGCCGATCCCGCGCGCCGTGCCGAGGATGACGGCGGTGGTCAGTCCCGAGCGCGCGGTGGGCAGCGTGACGGTCCAGACCGTGCGCCACTGGCTGGCGCCGAGCGCGAGGGACGCCTCGCGCAGTGAGCCGGGGACCAGGCGGATCACCACGTCGGAGGCGCGGATGATGATCGGCAGCATCATCACGCCGATGGCCAGGGAGGCCGCCAGACCGGACTTGTCGAGGCCGAGGATGAGAATGGCGGTGGCGTAGACGAACAGTCCGGAGACGATGGACGGCAGCGCGGTCATCGCCTCGACGATGGTCCTGACGAACCGGGAGTAGCCGCCGGGGACCTCGTTGAGGAAGACCGCGCAGGCCAGTCCGAGCGGCACGGTGAGGGTCAGGGCGATGGCCATCTGCTCGACCGTTCCCGCGATGGCGTGCAGCATGCCGCCGCTGGAGAGCGGCTGGACCGGACCGGTGAGCGACATGTCCTCGGTGAAGAAGTTCAGGTACGGCAGCGCCGCCCGGCCCCGCCACAGGGTGTAGACGACCACGAAGGCGAGCGCGCCGACGACGAGCACGGCGAGGCTGTGCGTGATCACCGCGGCCACCCGGTCCCGTACCGCCATGCGGTTCTCGTTGAAGGAGACCAGCACCGCGTACAGACCGACGAAGGACAGATAGGCGACCACGACGAAGCCGAGCGGCGCGTCGAACGGGGCGATCCGGGTGAAGAGCACGACCGTCAGACCGAGCGCGGCCGCCAGGGCGCCGAGCAGCGCCCTGATGTCGCCGGCGCGCACCGTGGAGACGGCGCGGCGCGTCTCGGGCCGGCTGTCGTCCGGGGGTCCCGGGCGGACCGTCGGGAAGCCGGCGGCCGGGACGTTCTCGGGGCGCGGGTCCTTGGCGAAGGACGGGGAGGCGGAGGGGAGCACAGGGGCGGTCCGATTCATCTCAGGCATCGGTCCCCGCACCGGAGCGACTGCGGGCGACGATGGAGGAGGCGACGAAGTTGACGACCAGGGTCATCAGGAAGAGCGCGAGCCCGGCCGCCATCAGCGCCGACATGCCGAAGTCGCTGGCGGAGCCGTAGCGCAGGGCGATCAGCGAGGAGACGGAGTTGGTGCCGTTCTCCAGGATGCGCGGCTGGATGACGAAGGAAGGAGAAATGATCATGTAGACGGCGATGGTCTCGCCGAGAGCGCGGCCGAGGCCGAGCATCGTGCCGCCGATGGCACCGCCCTTGCCGAACGGCAGGACGACGGTCCTGATCACTCCCCACCGTGTCGAGCCGAGCGCGTAGGCGCCTTCCCGTTCGCCGACGGGCGCCTGGGAGAACGTCTCGCGCATGACCGAGCAGGCGATCGGAGTGACCATGAGCGCCACCACGATCCCGGCGATGAACGTCGAGGAGGTGTAGACGGTCGAGGTGGCCAGCGGATCACCCGGGTCGGCGCCGTTGACCTTGAAGAACGGGATCCAGGAGAAGTACGTGGAGATCCAGCGGGACAGCCCGACGATGTGCGACTGGAGGAAGAACGCCCCCCAGAGCCCGTAGACCACGCTGGGCACCGCGGCCATCAGGTCGATGACGCTGATCATGGTGCGTCTGATCCCGCGCGGCGCGTACTCGGAGGTGTAGAGCGCCGCGCCCATGGCCAGGGGTACGGCGAGCGCGATGGCCACCAGGCCGATCAGCACGGTCCCGGTGAGGACGGCCGCGATGCCGAAGTGGCGCGAGTCGGGCTCCCAGGCCGGCACGGTGATGAAGGAGCCCTTGGCCACCCGCAGGGCCTCCCAGGCGCGGTAGCCGAGGAACGTACCGACCAGCAGCATGATGGACAGCACCACACCGCCGCTGCCGCGGGCCAGGCCGCGGAAGACGCGGTCGGGCAGTCCGGCGGACCGCTTGAGCGTCCGCGGGCTGTCCGTCCCCTCGGTCACGGGGGCCAGGAGGGTCATCGGGTACCTGCCCCGGTGGCGCGGGTCCGCGCGGCGGGGGCT
>NZ_JARJHW010000352.1:0-2416 GCF_040560175.1 Streptomyces panacea | reverse complement strand
CCGCCAACGCACTGCCGCCCACCGGCACTTGAGAGGAGACCCGCTATGCCCAGTGACCACGACGTCGTCCGGTGCGGCCTGTGCGGCGCCCGGATCCGCTGGACCGTCACCGCCAGCGGCGCCGCCCAGTCCGTCAACGCCGACCCCGACCCGTCGGGCAACACCGCCGTCTTCACCGACGGCACCGGCCGTGTCCGCTCCCGGGGCATCAGCAAGGAACGCCCGACCCTGGAGCACGCCGAATGGCTGGCCCGGCCGCACATCGCCGACTGCGCGCGGCCCCTCGGCGCCCCGACACGACAGACGCACCCGCGCACCGGCGTACGACGCCAGCCCCGGCGGCCCCGATGACCCGCGCCCTCGGCCAGGTCCCCGCCGCCGCCCGCGACCACATCGCCGCCACCCTCCACACCCACGCAGCCGCCCACGACGGACCCGGCATCACCCAGGACGACGCCACCGAAGCCGCCACCGCGATCGTCCTCGCCCTCCGCGCCGACGGCTGGCACATCACCGCACCAACGCGCCAACAGCGCCCATGAACCCGGCCCCCGCAACCGCGGGCACGCCGCCGCACCACCTACTCACGGAGCCCCATCACATGTCTGACCAGCTCGCCCGCACCGGACCCGCCGCCGGAGCGCTCGTCATCGGCACCACCGTCATCACCGGATGGGAACTGCTGGGCATCGCCCTGGCCCTCGTCGTTATCGGTGCCATCGCGATCCGCGTCGGCTTCCGCCGGGGCCGCTCGGCCGGTGACCGGTGACCACCACCCGTACGCCCGGCAGCGTCCTCGCCGCGCACCCGCACCGCTCCGGCATGGTCCTCACCGGAGCCATCACCCTGACCCTCGCCGCGGCCTGGGCCGCACACCACGGCGTCCAGGCCGCCAACTACGGCCAGACCACCGGAACCCGGCTCGCCGCCGTCTGGTCCGTCACCTTCGGCATGCTGCTCATGCAGACGCTCATGTACCACCTCGAGCGCACCCGCCGCCCCAGCCCCCGCGCACGCCGACAGCTCGAAGCCCTCCACGTCGCCGTCATCCTGCCGGCGTACAACGAGGACGAGGGATTCCTCCGCCTCGCATTGCAGTCCATGACGTACCAGACCCGGCGCCCGGACTCCGTGCACGTCGTCGACGACGGATCGACCTCCACCGACTACGCCGCCGTACGGGACTGGTGGCACGGCGCGGCCGCGGCCGCCGGCATCCACACCACCTGGCAGCGCACCCCCAACCAGGGCAAGAGGCACGCCCAGGTCGCCGCCGTACGCCAGGCCCCGGGCGCGGACATCGTCGTCACCGTCGACTCCGACTCCTGCCTCGACCCGCGCGCCATCGCCGAGATCCTGGTGCCGTTCACCCGCGCACAGGTCCAGTCCGTCGCCGGCGTCGTCCTCGCGACCAACCACCGCGGCCCCGCCCGCCCCAGCTTCCGCCGGCGGCGCGGCGCCCAGCCGCACACCCGGCGGGAACGGATACGGCAGTACGCCGCCTGGCGCCGCTCGCAACTCCTCTGCCGCGTCACCGACCTGTGGTTCACCACCGGGCAGCTCACCGACCGCTCCGCCCTGTCCGCCACCGGCGCCGTCCTCGTCAACAGCGGCCCCCTCGCCGCCTACCGCGCCGAGGTCATCACCACCAACCTCGACAGCTACCTCAACGAGACCTTCCTCGGCCGGCCGGTCATGTTCTCCGACGACTCACTCCTCACCCTCTACGCCCTCCTGCGCGGCCAGACCGTCCAGCAGCCGTCGGCGATCGTCTTCACCGCCCTCCCGGAAAAGACGTCCCACTTCCTGCGCATGTACCTCCGCTGGATGCGCGGCAGCACGATCCGCTCCCTGTGGCGCATGCGATACCTCCCCGTCACCCGCTGGGCCTACTGGGCGCACCTCCTCAGATGGTTCCAAGTCGCCCTGTCCACCGCCGTACTGGGCTGGCTCCTCATCCTGGAACCGCTCAAGTACGGGCAGGCCCCGCCCGCGTCGTTCCTGATCGTGCCGTTCGCGATCGGCTACGCACAGGCCCTGCGCTACCTCGGCATCATCCGCGCCGACGAGCGAATCCGCTCACGGTGCGTCACCTGGCTCATGATGCCGCTCGCCGTCATCGCCGCCTGGACCCTCCTGCGCGCCATGCGCTGGTACGGCATCGCGACCTGCGCCCGCACCGGCTGGGGCACCCGCCAGAACGGAGCCGAAGTCACCCTCGGCACAGCAGCCTCGGCGCCCACGCCCCCCGCCGCGATACCGGCCGCCCGGGAGCACGGGGACACCATCCCGCTCCACAAGCTCCTCGACCCCGAGACCGAAAGCACCCTGCACGTCGCACTGCCCGCCCGCTGACCCGTGCCGGCCCGCCCGCAGCAACCGGGCGGGCCGGCACCCCACCCCTACCCTGTCTCTT
>NZ_JARJHW010000351.1:0-2459 GCF_040560175.1 Streptomyces panacea | reverse complement strand
GGCAGCGGCGGGGTACCCGACATCAGCCTGGTCGCCGCACCGTCGGTGGCGACCGCCGCGTACCTCTTCATGACGGTCATCTCGGTGCTGAAGCCGTGGGGGCTGACGCGCCGCGGACGGCGGCTCCGGGCGGCCTCGGCCGACCGCAGGGCGGGTCGTGCCGGCCCCGGCGTAATCTGCGAGCCATGAACGATCTGCGCATACGTCCGGCCGACGCCGGTGATCTCCAGGAGATCGTGGCGATGCTCGCCGACGACCCGCTGGGCGCGGCGCGCGAGTCGCCGGACGACCTCACCCCGTACCTCAAGGCCTTCGAGCGGCTCGCCGACGACCCGAATCAGTACCAGGTCGTCGCCGAGCGCGATGGGCGGGTCGTCGGGACGCTGCAACTGACGATCATCGCGGGCATCTCCCGCCGGGGCGCGACGCGCTCGGTCATCGAGGGCGTGCGCGTGCGCGCCGACGAGCGCGGCTCCGGCCTCGGCACGCGGTTGATCCAGTGGGCCATCGACGAATCCGGCCGCCAGGGCTGTCAGCTGGTCCAGCTGACGTCCGACGCGTCGCGTACGGACGCCCTGCGCTTCTACGAACGGCTCGGCTTCACCGCGTCCCATGTCGGATTCAAGCTGAGCCTGGAGACCGGGGTCTAGGCCGTGCCCGGTGGACCACAGGACACGGCCTGGCCGACGAGGGCGGGATCAGCGCGGCCTGTCCGGTTTCACGTGAAACATCACAGACCGCGCCAGCCCTGCTCGTCCACCCCGCCCGGGACCGCGTCCCCCGGCTCGTACGGCTCGCGGGTGTAGACGAAGGAGCCCAGGTCGAGATGGCTCACCCGCCCGTCCGGGCGCCGGACGGCCTTCAAGGTCTCCCCCGTGTAGTAGCCGTCGAGCCCCTTCCAGGTGCCGTCCGGCTGAGCCACGAAGCGCGAGCGGCGGCCGGCCGCGCGCAGCGGCGCGAAGTCCAGGCCGCGGTCCGCCGTCAGGCGCAGGACGAACGGGGTCGCACCCCAGTACCAGGGGCCCGTCAGCGCCAGCAGCTCCTGATCGACCTCGGGCAGTGGCCGCCACGGCTCGGGGATACGGGGCTCCGCGTCCGCCACGATGTTGATGAGGTCGGCGGCGACAGTACCGACGAGCGGTCCTGAGGTGGCGTTGGCGAGCGTGACGGCGACCAGTCCGTCCTCGACGCTCACCCAGAGCGCGGCGACGAAGCCCGGCAGGGAGCCCGTGTGCCCGGCGTACGTGCGGCCGCCCCCGTTGACGAGTTGCACGCCGAGCCCGTAACCGCCGCCCCACTCACCGCCCTCGGGGGGCGTGGCGGGCGTCCGGGCTTCCCGTACGGACGCGGCGCTCAGGACCCTATCGTCGCCCTCGGCGAGGAACGCCCCGAAGCGGCACAGGTCGTCGGCGGTCGACCAGAGCTGGCCCGCCGGGGCCATCAGGCCGAGATCCTCGGCCGGTTCGGGCAGGATCGCGTCGGCCCAGGGATGCACGGCGAAACCACCGGCCGCCGGGGCGACGGGCTGCGCGGTCGTACGGTGCATCGACAGCGGCTCCAGGATCTCCCGCCGCAGCACCTCCTCCCAGGACGCGCCACGCACCGCCTCGATCAGCGAACCGAGCAGCGTGTAGCCGGGGTTGGAGTAGTGGTGCAGCCGGCCGGCGGGGTGCAGCACGGGGTGCTCGCCGAGTACGTCGGCCAGCTCGGGGCGCGTCGTGCCCGGGGTGCGCTCCCACCAGGGGGCAGGCGCCTCGGCCGCCAGACCGGCTCCGTGGCTGAGGAGTTGGGCGATGGTGACCTCGCCGACCCCGGTGCCGGGCAGGTGCTTCTCCAGCGGGTCCGCCAGATCGAGCAGGCCCTCGTCGCGCAGCCGCAGCACCAGAACGGCGGTGAAGCACTTGGTGATGGAGCCGATCCGGTACTGGGTGTCCGCGTCCGGCTCATGACCGTCCACACAACTGCGCCCGCCCGACCAGACGGTGCGCCCGTCGCGCGCGACCGCGCCGACGAGCGAGGGGGCGCGGCCCTCGGACTGCGCGGTGGCGATGCGGTGGCGCAGGGCCCGTCGCGTACCGGGGAGAAGGTCTTCGAGAGGTGAGGTCATGGTCCACATCTATCGGTAGAGCCGTGTCCCGTCGACCTCATTTCCGCGGGGGCTCAGAGCGCCAGACCGTCGAGGATGCCGGCCACCTTGGGAGCCTGGAGCACGAACCCGGTGTGGCTGCCGGCCAGGCTGTGCACGTCGTAAGGGTTGTCCGGCGTCAGTTCGTCCGTCTCGGCGATCAGCCGGTCCTGCATGGCCACCGGGAGCGACCGGTCGTTGGTGAGGCGGAGGTAGGAACGGGGGATCGTGCCCCGTGCCCGGTGTACCGGCGTGCCCGCGCCCGTCGCCGCCGTCGCGCTGCTCGCGCACTGGTGGACCCGAGGGCAGGACCGGCGGGGCGCGCGAGCCGTCG
>NZ_JARJHW010000350.1:0-2488 GCF_040560175.1 Streptomyces panacea | reverse complement strand
GGCCCTGATCATCGCCGCGATCGTCGGCTCGGGTGTGGCCGACGAGATCGCCGGCGGTCTGTCCGAGAAGGTCGGCGAGATCCTCGGCGGCTGATCCACCACAGCCTCAGCGCTTGTAGTCCGACCGTTGTAGCTCTGGCGGGGTTCGTCGGCCTCCGGCGGGGCGGCGATCGCAGTCGGTGGCGACAGCGTGTGTTGGACAGGGGGAGACAGGCGTAGAAGCGGTTCAGGGCGGTACGGCGCTGAACCGCGGACCATTCGAACTTCGCGGCGAGTCCTGACGAGGATGACGCCACAGGCTCGAATCCTGTTACTCCCGCAAGGCCGATCCGCCCGGACAGTGAGACTCCTGTCCGGGCGGATCGCTTTCTGTTGTGCGGGTGTTGACTGGTCGTCGCGGCCCTTGAGTTGGGGGCGCATGTAGGTCACCGATCGGTATCGGTCGGTGTGTATAGTCGGGCGCCAGAAGGCCCCTAAGACAAGGAAAGACGAGGTCGCGCGGTGAAGAAGCTTCTCCTGGTCGCACTGGCCGCCATCGGCGGGCTCCTCGTGTACCGCCAGATCCAGGCGGATCGCGCCGAGCAGGATCTGTGGACGGAGGCGACCGACTCCGTGCCCGCAGGTTCGGGTGTGTGAGACCCAGTAGTCGGTACATGAGCCCTGGTCGCCGAGGCGACCGGGGCTTCGTGCTGTTGTGGGGTCTGTTGAGTTCACCTTGGCGAATGATTTGGTTGCTTTTGTGAAACTCCGGGCCCGGTGGGTGCGTACGGATCGGCTGCCCGCGCAGACAGGGGCGGGAGCGGCGGGGCAGGATGGACCGGCACCCCGACCGCCGTGCGGGGGGTGCGGGCTGTTGGCGGTGGGCGGCTGGGTCGCCGGGACGACAAGGGGAAGCTCGTGAAGAGGCTGCGCAACAGGGGCCGGGTCGCGCTGGTCGCGGCGGCGGCGATGTGCGCGGTGGCGGCGCAGCCGGGAGGATCCGGGCTGTCCGGCGTGCCGGGACTGGCCGGTACGGCTCGGGCGGCCGACGGGCCGAGTCCGTACGCCTTCGATCCGAGGGCCGAGCGCGTCGAGGGCGCGGCGAACATCAGCGCCGCGCGGCAGCTCGAAGCGGGCTTCACCTACCGCGATTCGATCTTGCCGGGCAAGAAGCTCCTCTACCGGCTGGACCTGGACGACTCGAAGAACGCGTATGTGTCGGCCACCGCCGTGCCCGCGCTGGGGTCGCGGGTGGAGTACGGCGACGAGCTGACGGTCACGATGCGGGACAGCGACGGCAAGGACTGCGACTCCGCACAGGCCAAGATCCTGCCGACGGGCGACTATCCGCGGCCGATGACCGCGTACGCGTCCAGGACCCTCGCAGGCAAGGAGTACGGCGCCTGCCGGAAGGCCGGTCCGTACTACGTCATCGTGGAGCGGGAGTCGAAGCCCACATCCACGCAGGACGCGTGGGAGCTGGAGCTGCGCTACTTGTCCGAGCCGGAGCTGACGGCCGCCGGGCACACCGAGCCG
Organism: Streptomyces panacea; assembly: GCF_040560175.1. NCBI lineage: Bacteria > Bacillati > Actinomycetota > Actinomycetes > Kitasatosporales > Streptomycetaceae > Streptomyces > Streptomyces panacea. The sequence goes on along the minus strand of NZ_JARJHW010000350.1, from coordinate 973 downwards.
GCCGATGACTGGTCCACCGCCTCCCCCGAGGAGCCGTCCGGCGCTCCGCAGGCGCGGGAGGGCGGCGCCGGATTCACCGACGCCATGGCACTGGGAGAGGGCCGGTGGACGGCGAAGATCGAGCCAGGTGAGTCGCTCTTCTACCGGGTGCCGGTGGATTGGGGACAGCAGCTTTTCACCAGCGCGGAGCTGGGGGGCTCGGACGGGAACGACCTCGTCAGCGGGGCGATGTCCCTTGCCGTGTACAACCCGGCGAGAGGGCTCGTCGACGCCAACGAAAACATGTCGTACCGCGGGGAGCGGAAGTCGTTGTCGACGGATCCGGCGCCGCCGGTGGACTACGCGAACCGCTTCAGTCCCGCCGCCGAGGAGCAGGCGATGCGTTTCGCGGGCTGGTACTACGTGCGGGTGAGCCTCAACCCCGAAGTGGGCGAGAAGTTCGGGAACAAGCCGTACGACCTGACGTTGGGCGTGACGGTCGACGGCACGGCGAAGGACGGGCCGGGGTACGCCGGTCCGGCCGGCGAGTTCCATGTGTCGGAGGACAGCCTGGAGCGGACGGACACCCCGACCCCCGCCGATGACAGCGGCAGGATGGCGCTGGTCGCCGCGGGCGGGATCGGGACGGGCACGGCGCTGTTGCTGGGGCTCGGCGGGTGGACGCTGTTCGCGCGGCGGCGGGTCCGTCAGGTCTGAGAGAGGGCCCAGAAGCCCACGGCGAAACAGACCAGCGCGAGCAGCAGGACCGGGATCGTCACCTTGGGTGGCGGTCCCGGTCGTCTGTGCGGGACGGGTGCGGGTGCGGGGACGGGTGCGGGGGCGTACGGAGCCGGCGGGTACTGGGTGGGAACCCCGGGCCGCTGAGCGGTGTATCTACGAGTGTGCTGCACGTCGTGCGGCACCTCGGCGGTGGGCGCCTGCGACAGATCGGGCGCGACGGGGGAAGGGGACGCGAGCGGATGCGTGGGCGCGG